>JAUNCR010000078.1 GCA_030526505.1 Spirochaetales bacterium | reverse complement strand
CATTTTTTTTAAATTTTTTTCACTTTTTTTTAGGCAGGGCAAAAAAAAACACCGTAAATGGTGATTTACGGTGTTTTCAAAGGATTTTGGAATAATCCTATTCTGTCTTGTAGCTGTCCACGATCTTCTTTACTGAACCTGCCAGGGAAACATTGTCTTCTGATTTAATGAGGGCCTGCTGTGCATATTCCTTCATTGTGTCAAGGTTTCCTGTTGCTTCCTTTGATTTTGAAAGGATTTGGTCAGCTTCTGCCTGAAGGTTTGAAATCTGGTCTTCAAGAATATCGTTTTTCTGCTTGAGTTTTGCTGAAGAGTCTGAAATCTGGCCTGAAGATTCTCCAAGAAGTTCCATCATGTCGCGGATTTTTTCAGATTCCTGGTTCTGCTGAACAATCTTGTTCTTGACGGACTGAATTGAAGCATCCATTGTACTGATGCTTGCCTCGAGGGCATCAAAGGATTTTGATGAATTTGTTGAAGCCGTAACGATTTCCTTGATGGAATTTTCAATGTTCTTGACAACTTCCTTGATGGACTTTGTCTGTGCTGCAGAATTTTCGGCAAGAGTTCTGATTTCGTTTGCAACAACGCTGAATCCCTGTCCGGCAGTTCCCGCATGGGCAGCTTCGATTGCTGCGTTCATGGCAAGAAGGTTAGTCTGGGAAGAAATCTCTGTAATGATTCTGTTTGCTTCGCCAAGTTTCTTTGCAAATTCCTGGATTACATTGATCTTTTCTGTAACTTCAACCTGACGCTGCTTTCCGCTCTGGGATTTTTCAACGATGTTTGCATATTCGTCGATGATCTGGCTGATCTGTTTGTCAACTTCACCGACGTTTGATGCAATCTGGTCAACTGATTCCTGGGATTTTCTGATGGCTGAAATCTGGTTCTGTGCTTTTTCATCAAGGCTGATTACGGATTCAATGAAATCTTCGATTGTTCCCGTTGCCTTTGACGTAAGAGCATTCTGGTTTTCTGCCTGCCTATAGATTTCATTTATCGAAGTATTTGCCCCGTCAATAAGTACAAGGGTATTCTGGTTGCGTTCCTTGAGTTCTTCTGAATTTGAAGTGAGGGAAATAACGGTTTTCTTTTCTGTGGTGATCATGTTCTGAAGCTTGATCATCAGCTTGTTGAACCTGACGCAGAGCTGGAAAAGTTCACCGCGGCCCTTTACATTAAGTCTTGCCGTAAGGTCGCTTTCGCCCTTTGCAATTTCTTCCATTTTTGCGGAAACATAATCCAGCTTCTTGAAGAAGGCCGAAATGTAGAGGAAAAGGAAGATGATGCAGGCAATAGAAACGATAGAGCAGCAGATAATCATGAGGAATTTTGCCTGGTTGAGAATCCTTATAACATTGCCGGTGTCAAAGTCGCAGGCTACGAAACCGATGACCTTTCCACCGTCGCTGATAGGTGCATAGATTGTGATTGCCCATCCCCATCCGCTCTGGTTCACGATGCCTGAAACAACGATGTCATTTTCTTCCAGCACCATATGTGGATATTTTCCGTAACTTGTAAGGTCTTCCGTCGTTCCGATTGGAGAAAAGTTGTCCGTGTCAGAAGGTCTTGAACTGCCGTCAACAACATAAGTGAAGTTGTTTCCTCCTGCCGGAACCATTGTATAGAGGAATTTACAGGTAGAATCGTTCTTTATGAGGAAAAGTTCTGCAAAGAGTTCCTCGTAATATGGGTCCGAAGAGTCCATGTTTCTTGCAAGCCTTTCAAAGCGTTCAGGGTCAATCTTGTACTGGGCCCTTTTTACAACTTTCATACCTTGGTCGCTGAATACGCGGAGGGCAGTGTTTTTAACGGCACGGGTTGATACTACTGTTGTAACGACGGAAAGGAGTGCAATAAAGAAAACAACGAGGGTTACGATTTTAAAATTGTAAGACTGGTAGAATTTCATTTTCATAGGAGGTCTCCTGCAATTTTCTTCATGAGGCGGCTTGCTTTACCGCGGTGTGATATGGCGTTTTTTTCGTCTGCAGTAAGTTCTGCCGCAGTTTTTCCCTGTTCAGGCAGGAAGAAAAGAGGATCGTAGCCGAAGCCGCCGTTTCCTCTTGCTTCCGCTATGTCGGAAAGGATTTCCCCTTCCATTGTTTCCTGGCATACGAAAAGGCGGTCGGGCCCCATGTAGAGTACCATGGCGCAGGTGTAGTGAGCCTTTCTTCCGCCGGTGAAACCGTTTTTTATTGCGTCGTTTGTCTGCTGGATTATGAACCTGTTCTGGTCTTCCTGTGGAGTCTTGCTTCCGTCCGGTTTTCCCTTCATGAATTCAGGACCTGCATAGCGGGAAGAATAGATTCCAGGTGCTCCATCAAGGGCATCCACGCAAATTCCAGAATCGTCTGCCAGTACAGGGCAGTGAACGATTTCCCAGAGTGCCTTTGCCTTTATGAGGCTGTTTTCGTAGAAAGTACTTCCAGTTTCTTCTGGGTCAAATTCTATCCCTTCATCCTTTGGTATGACTACTGTGTGTTCTGGAAAAAGTTCCTGAACTTCACGTTTTTTATTGATGTTTCCAGTAGCAAGATATATCTTCATATATTGAAAATATAACACTTTATTTGCCTATTTACAATGCTCATTTTGTAAAGTTTTCCCTTGCTTCGTCCAACAGGGTGCTTACTTTTCTGCAGGACATGTTCAGCAGTTTTGCCACGGTTTTGTTGGATGGGACAAGGGCAGAGGCTGCCTGAGAGATTTCCTTTGCCGCTTTCTGCCATTTTTCATCCTCCCTGCCATTGCCTTTGCCGGCGAACAGTTCCGGATAGTGGTCGCTCAGGCTTTTTTCCCTAAGGATTTTCTTTTTCCGCTGAAAATAGGCGAAATTCCTCTTGTTCTGCAGGACCGTCATCCGGTCTTTCTTGAATTTAAGGCTTTCTTCAGCTTGCCTTATCATGGACTGTAGTTCCGCTTTCGGGGTTCCTGTTATTTCTGCGGCAACGGCTATCTGCAAGTCCGTTATGTTGTTGCAGGATTTTAGGGCAAGGACCTTTATGATTTCCAAAGCCCTTTTTTTCGTGATGGTTTTCCTTGCCTTGATCTTGATGTCCAGATTGTTCATTGCCTCTTTAGCCAGCACCCCTATGGGAATGAGGTTTTCCGCCGACGGTTCCTCTATGTAGAAGTCCTGTTCTTCGGGGGAATAGTCTGCTGTATTGAAATGCTCTTCAATGCATAGGTTCTGGCAGCAGTAGGATTTCATCTTCCTGTCCTGCATTTTTTTCTTCCACCAGAAGGCCGTAAGGTTAATGACGCTGTGCAGGTAGGTGTTGAATTCGCTTACATCGGGATTGTATTTCCTGAGGATGATTTCAAAACGGCTGTTCATGAATACAAGAAAGTCGGAGAAAGTGTCTTCGTCGAAAGAGGAAAGACCGAATTCAAACTTGTTCCTGAAGAGTAGTTCCAGAAGCAGGTTGACCGCCTTTTTTTCAGATGAAGCTCCTGTCTTGTAGTCGACCCATATTTTCTTTGCATTTTCCATGGTTTACAGTAAGCAATGGGCGTGCCAACTTCTAAATACCCTTTATTCACTGTAATTTTCCCGGAAACTGCAGTAAAACAAAAAAAACTAACTGTTTCAGTAATATTTTTACCGTTTCAGTTAGTTTTTCATAAAAATCTTACAGAACTTTTGAGAATTCCTTGATTATCTGAGGTATCAAGGTTTCTGTCCTTCCTTCCGTACTTGCTCCAGATGCATTTTTATGTCCGCCGCCACCGAATTTCTGGGCGATGGCACTTACATCGCATTTTTCGCGGGAACGGAGTCCAAGGGTGCAGGAATGTTCGGTTTCCTGCCTGATGAACACGACCGCCTCAACATTTTCCACTTCCAGCATGAGGGAGTAGAATGCGTCGCTGTCACGGCCGTCCTGTCCGAACTTGCGGGTGTCTTCCATTGTCTCGTAGGTAACGACGAGTTTTCCGTTGCAATGCCGTTCAGCACGGTCAAGCATGATGGAAAGGAGTTTCCTTGTGTTCCATGGCTTTCCGCTGGTCATTTTCTGGTATGTCTTTCTTGGGTCTGCACCTGCTTCCACGAGCCTTGCAGTGCTTCTGAAAACTTCCGCACTGTCTTCAGTAAGGAAGCGGAAGAATCCCGTGTCCGTACAGATTCCAAAGAATATGGTGTTTGCCTGTTCCTTTGTAGGTTTTCCTGCTATTGCTTCAAAAAGCTGGAGTACAAGGCAGGCCGCTGCAGGTGAAGTAGGGTCGATGATGTTGTTTTCCCCGGAAACATCCGCTGTCTTGTGGTGGTCGATTATGAAGGTGTCGAACCCCTTAAGGTCCCCGTCAATTTCTCCAAGGCGCTGAATTTCCGAACAGTCCGTAATGATGAGTCCGCAGCGGTCCCGTTCCCCCTGTGTCATGAATGGGAGGTCGTTCCTGAAATAGTCTGCATAGGCCTTGATTTCGTTTCTCTTGAATGGGCCTGCATTTACCATTACATAAGGCTTTCCTGTCTTTTCAACGATGTAGGAAAGACCCATGCAGGAAGAAATGCAGTCTCCGTCAGGCTCCTTATGGCCTGCGATAATGAATGTGTCGTGCGAATCAAGGAATCTCTTGAAGCTTTCAATCTGTGTATTGGAAATAATGATCATGTTAAAACCTTTCGGGGCATTATAATGATATATCCCGAAAATATCAAACAGGCGTGTTTTTGTGTGGAAATAAAAAAAAACTCCAGTCATGCAACTGGAGTTTAGTTCAAAACGGAGCTTGTCCGTCAGTTCAATTAGAGTTCGATTTCAAGTGTATCGGCGTCTGCACCGTTTACATCCATGTTTGCTGGAGCCATTGCCCAGATTGGGTTAAAGCGGTTTGAAGGAACTGTAACGAGAACTTTCTGGAATTCCCCGTCCTTCTTGATGATTGTAAGGTATGAACCGATCTTTGCAGGTGCATTGCGGAACAAAAGCTTTCTGTGTCCTTCTGTGTTCTTTGTCCACTTTTTAGGGATAACTGCTGTTCCAATCTTTACACCCTGCTTTTCGTAAAGAACGATGTAAGCGTCCTGTGAGTCGTAAATTTTATGGAAACGAACATTCTGGTATGTGATTGACGAAACATTGTCGCCGTGATCCCAAACGCGTGGTGCCCTTTCCTTAGCTGCTTCTTCAGCTGCTGCAGAGAATACCATTGCTGCTGCAAGTGCAAAAGCCAGTAATACTTTCTTCATAAATTCCTTCCTTGGTGTTTCCGTTCAATTAACATAACAGGCAACTGTTTTTATACAAGGGCAAGCATGATTGCCTTGATTGTGTGCTTGCGGTTTTCTGCCTCATCCCAAACTTTGCTTGCTTCGCTTTCAAAAACTTCTTCTGTCACTTCCTGTTCCTTTACGGCAGGGAGGCAGTGCAAGAAAATGGTATCAGGTTTGCCCGTAGCAGCCATCAATTCCTTGTTCACCTGGTATGGCTGGAGAAGTTTTACGCGTTCTTCCTTTAACGCTTCTTCGCCCATTGAAACCCATACATCAGTATAAAGCGCATCTGCGTTTTTGACAACTGAAATTTCATCGGAGATTGTAATCTTGGCGCCGGACTTTTCAGCAAACGGAGTGCAGATCTTGATGATTTCTTCGTCCGGAGAAAGTGCCTTTGGTGCAAATACGGAGAAGTTGATTCCGAATTTTGAACAGATGAGCATGAGGGAACGGGCCATGTTGTTGCGTCCGTCACCGCAGAAACAGAGGGTAAGTCCCTTAAGGCGACCGAAGTGTTCCTTTAAAGTCATGATGTCTGCCAGAACCTGAGTAGGGTGGAAGTCGTCGGTAAGACCGTTGATTACAGGAATGCCTGAGTATTCGGCAAGTTCTTCAACATGCTTCTGCTTGAAGCCGCGGAATTCGATTGCACTGAACATTCTTCCAAGAACGCGTGCAGTATCCTTTACGCTTTCCTTTTCTCCAAGCTGAATGTCGTCCGTAGACATGAATACCGGATGTCCTCCTTCTTCGCCAAATGCAGTTTCAAAAGAAGAACGGGTGCGGGTAGATCTCTTTTCAAAAATAAGGGCAATTGTCTTGCCAAGGAATCTCTGGTGAACTTCACCCTTGTGGGACTGCTTTTTTACAAGAAAAGCATAGTCAAGAATCTGATTGATTTCTTCTGGTGTCCAGTCAATCCAGTTGAGAAGGCTTCTTCCTTTAAAAGGACTCTTGAATTTTTCTGCTTTCATAATCATTAACCTCTGGTTATATATTATACATAAATATTCATTTGTAACAAGTAAAATGTATATTTATGCAGTAAAGTTGTAATGTAAAATTCATGTTTTCCTGACAAAAAAACAAAAAAGGCTTTCCAGAAACCTAGAAAGCCTTTTATATCTTAGGGGCAATAGGGATCGAACCTATGACACACGGAATATGAGTCCGTTGCTCTACCAACTGGGCTATGCCCCCTTGAATGTGTAAGACTATATCAAATCTCATTAGTCATGTCAATACTAAAATCATTATTCCAGATAAAATTTATGTTCTTCATGTAAATGCTTGTTTCTAAGCAAGCGGTGACCTTAAGCCCGGTCCATTGTCTGGCATTTTCTGACGGTGCTTTAAGATTTTTCCATCAGCACTGGATGTTTTTCCGGCACCTTCTGTGACATTGCATTTATTTTATAGAAGAATTATATCTTGTGAAATCCGTTCCCTTTCCGGGGCTTTCGGTTTCCGATTTTCCTAAACATTTTTTTTTAGATTCCGAAAAATTAAGGGACTATTTGTTTGTCAAAGTTAGTAATTGAAGGGGAAATCCAGATGAGTATCAGGAAAGTTCTGATGATTTTTGCAGTATCCTTCTGCCTTGCATCGGCAAATGCAGTTTCCGTTGCATTTCAGATCATGCAGCATGAGGATTCAAAAGCCGATGTAAGGGCTGCCTGCTATCAGATGGAATCTGGCTTCTTCGATTTTTTCTTTGATAAAGGAATAATCATTTCCAATTCACCTGTGGTTGTTACTGACGATGCGTCCGAACAGGAAGTTGTTTTCAATCAGTCCATGATGGAAGCAAGCCAGGGTGGGGTTAAGTATTTTATAGAACTGGTATGTGAATACGATGTTTCGAATTCGACCAATCCTGAAGCTACCTTGCTTGAGAACATTAAGCAGGTTACTTGGAAGGTTATTGATCTTAAGACAGACAAGGTTCTTGGTTCCGGAAAAAAAGTTCCGCCTGCTGCAAAAAAATACAAGAACGCAGACAGGGGAGTTAACGATTTTTCCTTTGGAATAGCAGTTGACATATACAATATCATTCGTAGGTAGGGGCGATATGAAAAAGTTATTTTCTGGCATTTTAGTTTTATTGCTTGCCGTGGCAATGTACGCAGATTCAAAAGACTGTGTTGACGGCGTAATTGAGGTTGCAGATTCCGGGAAATTCCCGTCAGGTCATTTTGGCCAGGCTGCAGGCTATCTTCCTGGTGACAGTGTTTTCGTTACAAATCCAGAGAGCGGTGTAACACTCCAGTTCCTTAATCTTGGTACTCTTGATTCGGCAGACGGAATTGTAATCCTCCTTTCTGATGAATCGGCAAAGACTCTTGGAATCAAGAAAGGTTCGGGAATGCGCTGCAAGCTTAACATGCGCTACGGCGGATTTGATGAAACTGTAACAGGTCAGGCTGTAATTGATGCAGAAGATGCAGCCCTCGCAAAGAAGTCGGAAAAGAAAAATGTTGCAAAAGCTGCCGCAGAAGTACCTGCTCCAGTAATTGAGCCGGCTCCTGCAGTTGCAGCAGTAGCACCTGTTGCTCCAGCTCCTGTAGTGCCGGTAGCCGGCGTTCCTCTCTTCGAAAATGATGAAAATCCTGCAGAATCAGATAATGCAGATGAAATAATTGAAGAAATTGCAGAAGAACCTGCACCGGTTGAAGAAGAGCCGGAAGAAATTGCGGAAGAAGTTTCCGTTGAACCAGAACCTGTTGCGGAAGAAGTTGTGGCAGAGCCTGTTGCTGAAGAGGTAATTGCAGAACCAGTCGCAGAGGAAGACATTCCTGCTGAACCGGTTGCAGAAGAAGTGGTTGCCGCTCCTGCAGAAGAAACTGTAGCAGAAGAAGCTGTTTCAGAAGAGCCTATTGAAGACTATGAAAACGAAGACGCTGCTTTTGCAGAGACAAGGGAAGCTGTTGAACAGCCATCACCTGCAGAAGTTGCCGAAGCTGAAGAACTTGCAGCCGTAGAAGAACCTGTAGCTGAAGAAGTGATTACAGAACCTGTTGCAGAGGAATCTATTGAAGAGGTTGCCGAAGAAGAAACAGTTGCTGCCGTAGCAGAGCCTGTTGAAGAAGAGGAAGAAGTTCCTGTTCCTTCAGAAGCTGTTGAAGCAGAAGAACTTCCAGCCATTGCAGAAGAAACCCGTGCTGTAGAAACAGAAACAGTGGAAGAAGTTCCTGCTGTGGAAGAAGTTGAAGAAGTAGAGGAAATTACTGATGAGCCTGCAGTTGAAGAAACTGTGGCAGAAGAAGCAGTTGAAGATGATTATGTTCCAATCGTTCTTGTTCCTGCCGAACCTGTGGCTCCTGAAGCAACAGAAGAAGTTGTGGAAGAAACAAGGGCTGCAGAACCTGTTGCTGAAGAGGCTGTGGAAGTTGTTGCCGAAGCACCTGCTGTTGAAGCTGAGCCTTTGGCAGAACCAGAACCTGTTGCAGAGCCAGAAGTTGTTCCAGAAGCAAAGCCTGTTGAATTCACAAGCTACAAGGACCTTATCGTGGAATCTGAAAGCATGCTCAAGAAGGGATGCTGGTATGTTCAGATTGCTTCCCTCGGAAATGCAGAAAACCTTGAGAAGACTGTAAGAAAGTATTCAAAATATCCGATGATCCTTATTCCAAACGGAAAGGGTGCATACAGGGTTCTTGTTGGCCCTCTTGGCATGGATGAATACGCTGCAGTTCTTGCTAAGTTCAAGGCATTCGGATACAAGGATGCTTTCCTCAAGAAGAAATAATCTGTAGTTGCAAATAAAAAAATAGGCTTCTGTTCAATGCAGGAGCCTTTTTTTATTTTCTGCCGGTTATAAATTTATTGATGAGAAATATTTTTATTGTTCTGATGGCCATGGACTTTGCGTTTTGCTCGTGCCGCGGTGTAAGTGCAAATATAGAGCGGAGAAACTGCAGTTATTGTATGGAAGAATTCGAGCATGTGCTTGATTACAGGGATTCCGATGGTTTCCATTCTCTCTGTCTGGAAGAGGCATTCGATCTTGCTGAAGGGGAGATAGTGGGGTTTGAAAGGTTCTCCAGGGCTGGGGGAGTTTCCTTCACTTTGTATTCCAAGTTCGGCTTCCATTACATTCTGAATGTGAATAACGACGGTTCCCTTGTTCTGCACAGATTTGATTGAGATAAATAGAAAAATTCAGTATAATGTCTGCATGCTTAGTATTATTACATTGTTGTGTTTTGCAGGAGTTCTTCTTCCTCCAACATTGCTTTTGTGTCTTGTGTATCCTTTCAGCAGGAAGGCAGCCATTGCGGTTTCCAACTACATTACCTGTGTTTCTGCAAACAGGGTTTTTGCCGTGCTTAAAATGTACAGGCAGTTTAATTTTCTTGGTGAAAAGGAAGGGCTTAAGAATCTTCCAGAACAGTTCATCGTAATTTCAAATCATCAGAGTCTTTTTGACATTGTCGTATACCTGAAATATTTCGGCGGTCTCAAGGCCCGCTTTGTTGCCAAGGATAATCTTGGCAAGGTTCCCATGGTTGGAAAGATGCTTAAAAGCCAGCAGCACTGCATGATCCCAAGAAAGGGCAGTCCGTCTGTTGCAATGAAGTCCATCGATAAATTCGGTGTCAGCATCATGGGCAAGAAACAGTACCCTGTTATTTTCCCGGAGGGAACAAGGAGCAAGGACGGCAACCTTAATCAGTTCTATTCTGCCGGATTCCGTCGCCTTGTAGCGGCAACAAGACTTCCTGTTGCGGTTTGTGCCCTTGACGGAGGATGGAAGATTTCAAATCTTGATTCCATCATGAAGAACCTTAGACGCGGAGCCTACAGGGTGAAGGTGCTTAATGTTTACGACGCTCCAAAGGATAAGGAAGAGGAGAAGAAGATTCTTGAAGAATCAAGGGATCTCATCCAGAATCAGCTTGATGTTTGGAGAAAACTTCCTGAAAATTCCCTTGAAGTATAGATTTTTTTACTATTTAAGCGGTTTGTTTATTGACACACACTTAAATAATCTTGTATATTTTTAGAACTTATAAAGATATTAGTTATGGAGGAAGACGATGGCCGGAGCCAGTAAAAACTCTCGTACAACTGTTGCTACACAGAAGTTCATCTGCCCTGATTGTGGTGGAGAAATCGAATTGAAGACACTTTTCGAGAACGGCAAGCTTAAGAACCAGGCAGTATGCAGCAAGTGCAAGCGCACAGAACGCAGACCAAAGGATTTCAAATAATAATCGGGTTCACTGATTTTTGACGTTCACTCAGCCTTGGGTGGCTGAAAATATTTTATAATTTTTAGAATGGGGTAATCTTAATGTCAGTACATTCATCAGCAGACAAAAGACATGTTCAGAGTCTTGTACGCCGTATGCGCAACAGAAGAGTTAAGTCTCAGGTTCATACAAGCGGAAGAAAATTCCTTGAAGCTATCAAGGCTAAGGATCAGGAAACTGCAGCAGCATGCTTGAAGAGTCTTCAGGCAGAAATCGATGCAGCAAAGAGCAAGGGTGTTGTAAAGGCTAACGCAGCTTCTCGCAAGAAGAGCCGCATGTACAAGCTTTTTAACAAGACATTTGCAAAGGCAGAATAGTTTTCTATAAATAAGGGATGCTGTTATCCACGGCATCCTTTAATTGTTTTTTTCATTTTGTTTAAAATTATGCCTTCAAGCAAGACTACGAAAATTGATTTGGTAGAAGCCGTTTATCGCTCAACAGAATGCGAAAAGCAAATTGTTCAGAAAGTTGTAGATGAACTCTTTGAACAGATGAAAATTTCTCTTTCAAAAGGTGACACGATTGAACTTCGTAGGTTCGGAACTTTTGAATTGAGGCTTAGAAAGGGCAGGGAGAATGCCCGCAATCCAAAGACCGGAGAAAAACTTTCTTCCAGTGCTCATTATGTGGTTGCATTCAGATCTGGCAAGGATTTGACAGAATCTCTACTTAACCTTCCTGTAAAAGATAATCAATAAACATTAACTATTAAATCAGAAAATTAATTGCGGATATTTTGCTAAATGTTCGTTCAAATTATATAGAATCGGTGCATTCATTTTTTTTATGCATGGAGAATTATTATGGCATCCAACACAAACGGTAATCTTACGGTTTTTGGACAGGAGACCGAATTTGACGGTGTCCTTGATTTTACAGACAATCTTGTAATTACTGGAAAATTCCACGGAACAATCAAGGCTACAGGGGATCTTGAAATTGACAAGTCTGCTGTTTGTGATGTAGATACCATTTCAGCCAATTCGGTAATCATTTCTGGACAGGTAAAGGGAAATGTAGAGGCAAAGAATCACATTGAACTTTGTTCAGGCAGCAATGTAAAGGGCGACCTTACTGCCGCCAAGCTCAGGATTGCAGACAATGTGGAATTTGAAGGCAAAGTTTCCATGATTGAACAGGCACCTGACCTTGATATTTTTTCAGTTGCTTCAGATGAATTTAAAAAGGCACTTTATTTGAGAAGCAACGAAGCCCATTAATCGTTCGATTAAGTTAATTTTATATAAACCGTAAACCTAAAAGAGGTAAATTATGGCAATAATGAGACGCCGTAAAGCAGAAGATCAGGAAAATGTACAGGCACAGGATGCTGCAGTAGAAAACGAAGCAGCTGAAGTACAGGAAAATCCAGAAGTTTCGGAAAATTCAGAGGAAAAGGCAGTAAAGCCAAGAAAGAGAAGAGTGGTGAAGAAGGCTGCTGCAGAAGAAACTTCAGAGTCAGGTGAATCTCCTGAGGCGGCCGCAGAAGAAACTCCGGCCGCTGTCAATACTGAAACTCCTGCAGAAAATGCACCTCAGGCAGAAGCACCGGCAGCAGAAGCCGTTCAGGGGGCAGAAGGCGGTGAAGGTCAGTCTTCGGAAAACGAAGGCAGACGCAATTTCCAGTCAAACAGAAGAAACGATAACCGTGGCTGGAACAACAACAGAAATAACTTCAATAGAAATCAGAATAACAGAAACAACTTCAACAACAGAAGAAACAACAATAACTATGAAAAGAACCTTCAGGCTCGCCTTGAAGCCGTCAGAAAGGCTCAGGAAATTGAAAATCCGGAAGAATATGAATCTAAGCCTCGTCTTGTAATCAATAACCTTACAAAGATGAGCATGCCTGAACTTCGCGAACTTGCAGCTCAGTACGGGCTTTCAGGCGAAGACCTTCCTTCAATGAAGAAGCAGGATTTGATTTTCTGCATCCTTAAGGCACATACTGAACACGGCGGAATCATTTTTGCAGAAGGCGCACTTGAAATCCTTCCTGATGGATACGGATTCCTCAGAAGCCCACAGAACAACTATCTTCCAGGTCCAGATGACATTTACATCAGTCCAAGCCAGATCAGGCTCTTTAACCTTAAGACCGGGGACACTGTTTACGGACAGACCAGAAGCCCAAAGGACGGGGAAAAGTTC
>JAUNCR010000001.1 GCA_030526505.1 Spirochaetales bacterium | reverse complement strand
CGAAGCCGCCCGCAGGGAGGAGCCATGGAGGGCGACGACCGAAGGGACGGATTCACATAGCAAGAGCCGCATCAGTTTTTTTACAGGCTCCAAGTTTAACTTCCGTCATCTCCATAAAAGAAAAAGGTCTTACACAAAAAGTGTAGGACCCTTGTTGTTTTAAAAGACAGGCAAAAAATTATTTTCCTTCCCTACGCCATAATTCAATCTTCCAGTTGTCTTCGGTCCTTACAAGAACCAGGGAATCCTCGCCGCATTCTGTAATTTCATATTCAACAGACCAGGGATCTTCATCATATATCTGAATATTGTCTACGAACAGTTTATTTCCACTTCTTAAGGACCATCGTCCACCAAAGCCTTCGCTTTCCTTCATCCTAAGGAAGAAATTTTCATCATCAATATCTAGAAGAAGACTGTCATCTTCCCATAAGCCTATAAGCAATTTTAGATCAACATTGCCGTCACCGCCATAGCCATTTCCTTCCGGAAGAGAATCATAGTCTTTAAGATATCCGCCGAAAACCCAGCCGCCAAAAGGTTCTATGTCCGCATAGGAAACAGCGTAATACCAATGGTCAGTGAGGCCGTCCACCGTATACTTTTCAAAAGTGCGCTTTGAGATGTACAGGTGCGTGCCGTCTTCAAATTTGCCGAGCTTTGTTCCATTCACAGGCTCTTCCCTGTAGTTAAGGCTTGAACCGTCATCAGTGCATACGCGTTTTTCAATTGTTTCAGGATAGATGTAATACTTTTCTGAAGCACCGCCATTTTCTTTCAGGGATGAAAGATCAAGGTTCTTGAACAGTGGGACCTTTTTCTTCAATCCATCAGAAATTTTTGAATCTTCAGCCTTTGCCCTATGGCCGTTCCAGACAAAGGAATCTGAGGCAATTTCCGTAATGCTTATCTTTTCGATTTTGCCAGTGTTGAATTCAATCTCTACAGTTGCAGGTGAAACAGCCTTCCAGGTTCCAATGGCAGCTTCTCCCTTTCCATCGTGCCATGAAGCAAATTTTCCATCTGCCGAATAGGAATCATAGAGAGTGGTTTCATCTATGCGCCATTTTCCCGCTGAAGAAAGGTATTCTGCAAGTTCTTTTTCAGTCCACTGTATTTCAGCTTCTGCCTCAACTGGAGAAAGCACTTCAGCGCTGACCTGCTTTTCCTTTTTGCATCCCAACAGCAAGGCCGATATGCATAAGATGCCAAAAATTGTTTTTCCTGTATTCTTTTTCATATTCACCCCTTTTTATAATTTGTCATCGCAACCACCGACTGATTTTTTCAGTATAACAAAAGCCAAAACCGCTGAGTAGTCAGTTTGCCGGTCTTTTTTTTTGGCGGTAATTCCTATATAATTTTTTCATTATGTTAAAGACAATCAAACCTGAATTACTTACAGACAATGCCTTCAAGATGATTGGCAAGGACTGGATGCTCATCAGCGCATGCACAAAGAAATACGATGACGAAGGAAAGATCATCACAGGCCGTCCAAACACAATGACAGCCAGCTGGGGCGGCATCGGCGTTCTCTGGAACAAGAATGTTGCAACAATCTACCTGCGTCCAACACGCTATACAAAGGAAATCATCGATTCTACAGACAGTTTCTCATTGAGCGTGCTTCCACAGAAATACAAGACTGCCTTGGACTACTGCGGTTCACATTCAGGCCGCGACGAAGACAAGTTCCAGAAGGCAAAGCTTGATGTGGATTACATGAACGGAACTCCTTGGATCAAGCAGGCAAGAATCGTAATCTTCTGCGACAAGCTCTATGCTCAGGAATTCGACCCTAACTGCTTTACGGAAGAAAAAGTTTGCAAGCAGAACTACCGCAAGGATGACTTCCATACAATGTACATCGGTGAAATCACAAAAGTTATGGTTGAATCCAGGGACATTAAATAATTTCAGCCTATGGAATTCGGCGACAAGAAAATCTGGAAAAGGGCATCGGCTATTGGTCTCATCTTCACAATCCTTTGTCTTTTTGTCTGCATAATCCAGTATTACTGCGATCCTGCCGCAGACACTTTCCAGAAAATTGACCGCATAACGATTCACTTTCTTGCGGTCAATTTCTTCATATTTTTATTTTTCAATCCATTATCCTTCAGAACCTATTCCATCCTTTTCTACATATATGGATGCGGAAATTTCCTGGATAATGGAAATGTTCTCGGAGCCATCTGCATTTCGGCATCCCTTGTATTCCTGAACATTTCCGGATTCCTTAAGGCCTACAGGATTTCCAAGATTGCATGTTTAATGGTCATTCCTGTTTCTTGCATCCTTGTTCAATATTTTCATACTGGAAGGCTTGCTTTCCTTCTTTCTGTATTCTATATACTTGGAGCAATCTTCATTTTCTACCTGACATACCTGATACTGCGGCCTAAAGTTGAAAAAGCCTATACAGCAAAGACTAATAAAATCATTAGCAGCGAAAAATATGGTGAACGGGACATTGAATTTCTTGAACGGGTTTTGAACGGGGAAAAATACAGCAAGATTGCTTCCCTCTACAACATTTCGGAAAGTTCTGTAAAAGCCCAGATGATAGACCTTTACCATCACCTGGGAGTCAACAGCCGCACAGAATTCCTGGCCTTCTGCAACGGCTGCAAATTCATTCTCGGGAATCCAGAAGAGGAATCCCAGGCTAGCGCTGAATAGTTCCCTTACGGATTTCTTCTTTCTTTTCTTCGCCGCAAAGCTCGCGGATTATTTCCATTGCGAATTCTTCTGCAGTGCCTGCACCGCGGGAAGTGATTACATTTTCCGAATGAACGAAAGGCACATCCTTCACATGGTTTGCCGCATGGGCTCCAGCTTCCGATTCCATGTCAGGGTAGCAGGTCCATTTTCTGCCTTCCAATGCCTTTGTCTTTGAAAGAACCAAAGCAGGGGCTGCACAGATGGCGCATACAAGTTTTCCCTCCTCATTCATCTTGTCGATTAGGGAAAGTGCCTGGGCGCATTTGCTTACATTTACGGTTCCCGGCATTCCACCTGGAACAATCACTGCGTCTGGGAGTTCCGAGCAGGAAGAAACATAGGTTTCAAGGGTCATGTCTGCAACAACCGTGATTTTGCGTGCCCCCTCTACATTTCTAGATGCCGTCGCCGTTGCAACTGTCGTCACTTCCACACCTGCACGGCGGAGATAGTCCACGGGGGTAAGGGCTTCCACTTCTTCAAATCCCGGTGCTAAAAATACGATAACCTTTTTCATCATTCCTCCATTCGGCTTTTACGCCCCAAATACATTCATTATTGAAATTATACTATCAAAGGGATAAAATTGTAATTATGAAATCGGTACTTCTTATTGACGGATCATCATTATTTCAAGATTTTCTTAGGGACAAGGTCGCAGCGGAACAGGTAAGCCTGGAATGCGCAACCAGCAGGGAATCCTATGCAAAAATGATTTCCCTTCTTCCTGATTTGATCATCATTGAAGTTGAAAGTGTCATTACTGAAGAACTCAACATTCTCCTTGAAAAGAAGCACAACGACCCGAACGCAAAGAAAATTCCGATCATCATGACCGGCCCCGTAATTGACCGCGGAAGGATTGCAAACCTTGTCGAATACGGCGTAGTAAAATATTTCACAAAGCCAATCAAGTTTGATGTATTCTTTGATTCCATCGGACGCATTTTGAAGATGCCCCTTTCAATGGACACAACTCCATGCATCCTTGACATCCACCTTAACGGCAGCATCATCTTCGTTGAAATTGCACAGGGCCTTAACCGCGAAAAACTCCTTCTCCTTAAATACAAGCTTGCTGAAATCATCAACAAGTACAAGATAAACATTCCTAAAGTTATCCTCATGCTGACGAACCTTCAGCTTACTTTTGTTGACGGTGCCAACCTTGAGCTTCTTTTGGACAATGTTTCTGCAGGAAGAAGAATTCCAAACAAATACATCAAGGTTCTTTCCCTTGACGAATTCGTAATGGAACTCATTAAGGGACATCCTGAATACAGCGGAATGGTCGTTTCCCAGAACCTGCAGTATGTCATTTCTTCACTCATGAATGACGACAGCAGCCTGGACTACGATTCAAAGGACTTCATCTACGACAACATCCTCCATTCCGACAGACCGGCAGACGAAGCCGCCCTTGGATTCATCGACGACAGGTCTACGGGAGAAACGGATTCCGGCACACTGATGAAGGTTGCCATTGTTGACGACGATGTAGTGATTCGCAAGCTTCTTGAAAACACCTTTACTTCCGCCAGCGGAGAAACAACCCTCTTTGAAAACGGCAATGCTTTCATGAAGGCGGTTTCCGACGGTGCGGATTTTGACATCGTGATCCTTGACCTTTATCTTCCGGACATGGACGGAATCAGCATACTCAAAACCCTCATGCAGAGAAATTATCAGACTCCAATCCTCATTTACTCCAAGGCTTCTTCAAAGGAAGTCGTATTGAATGTCCTTTCCCTTGGAGCAAAGTGTTATCTTGTTAAGCCCCAGAAACCTGGAACAATCGTAAACAAGGCATTGGAAATCCTGCATTCCAACAGGTAACGGCCATGGCATTACCCTCAGTTGAAGTTGGAAGCAGATTCATTGCCAGCACCATGCATGAGGTCCGCACTCCTTTGCAGACCATCATCAGTACGCTGGAACTTCTCGAAGATACGCCACTCAACAAGGAACAGATAGAATTCATACACCAGATTGAATTCAGCGCCAACGCACTTCTTGGACTTGCCAACGATGTCCTGGACTTTACGAAAATTTCATCGCAGCACTTCAAGCTTGAAAAACGCCCTTACGACGCAATCGAACTTACGGAGCGCGTTGTTGACCTGATTACGGTTGAAGTCTTCAACAGGGGCATCGAGGTTCTTACCGACATTGACTACAAGCTTCCGCAGAACCTTCTAGGCGACCCTGTCCGCATACAGCAGATCATCCTTAACCTTGTAAAGAATGCGGCAAAATTCACTGAGACCGGTTACATCTATGTCCGCGTTTCCGTAAAGGACAAGTACATTCTTTTTGAAATCATCGACAGCGGCATTGGTGTTCCGGAAGACAAGAGAAGGCTTATCTTCACCGACTTCTATCAGGTTGACGGCAGCTCTACAAAGAAAAGCAACGGAACAGGACTTGGACTTTCCATTTCCAAAAACCTTGTGAAGGTAATGAAGGGAAAGATAGGCATCATAGAAAATCCAAACGGCGGCTCGAATTTCTGGTTTGCAATTCCACTTGAACATTCTGAAGAGGAAAAGCACCGTTCAAAAGAAATTTCGGTTCCTGCAAATACCCGTGTGCTCGTTGTAGACGACAATCCCCTTGCCCTTAAGTCCATGAAGTCAAAGCTTGAATTCTACGGCATAAAGGAAATTGTCCTTTGCGACAACGGAAATTCAGCACTGCAGAAAATCAAGGACGCCCCAAGACAGGGCAAGCCTTTTACCATAGCTTTCATAGACCTTATCATGGTTCCAATCGACGGCTGGAGACTTGCAAGCGAGATAAGGTCGATTCCAGACACGGTAAAAATGAAGATGTTCCTTATGGTTCCGGAAGGACAGCTGAGGCAGGACGCAAAGATGAAGATGCTCGACTGGTACAACGGATACATCTACAAACCTATCAAGCAGAAAGCCCTTGAAGATACATTGCAGGAAGCCTTCGACCAGAAAACAAAGAGCGCTCCTTCCGAACTTGATGAAATCATGGAATCTACAAGCACAAGAAAAGTTTCTTCCATTCTTGACCAGCAGGTTGCAAGCGGACTTTGCATCCTTGTTGCAGAAGACACTCCAATCAACCAGAAGCTGCTTGAAACCTTCCTCAAGAAATTCGGCGCAACGGTTTACCTTGCAGAAAACGGGCAGGTTGCCGTCGACCAGATTGAACTTCATCCGGAAATCGACCTTATCTTCATGGACATTTTCATGCCTGTCAAAAGCGGCATTGATGCAACCATTGAACTTCGCAACAAAGGATACAAGGGAATCATCGTTGCCTGTACCGCAAACAACGATGCGGACGACTTCAAGACCTACAAGAAAATCGGAATCAACGATATTGTTGTAAAGCCCTTCAAGAGGGATACCATCCGCGAAACCCTGGACAAATGGAATTCCGTTCTTACGGTTCCAAATGCAAAGGACATCATTTCCCTCACCTTCATCGAGAACAAGTCTTCCGAGCTGTGGAACATCGAGGACTTCATGGATACAACAGGACAGAACATCGAGTTTGCCATTTCCCTTATGGACGAATACATAACCCAGTCAAAGGAACTTATGGATAACCTTAAGGAAGAACTCAAGAAGAGTCCTATCAACTACGACAAGGTTGAACTCTACACCCACACCATGAAGGGAAGCAGTGCCTCCGTCAGCGCAACCCGCTTTGCAGACCTGGGACGAAAAATGAACGATGCGGCAAAATCAAGAAACCTTACTGACCTGGAATCGGCAAGAATCAACTATGAAATAGATTTCATCACCTTTACAAACATCGTAAACAACTGGAGAACTTCTATATGATCAGGACAAACTATCACACCCACACAGAGTTCTGCGATGCAAAGCATTCGGCTGAAGAAATGGTTCTTGCTGCCATTGAAAAAAACATTTCCATCCTCGGTTTTTCAAGCCATGCCATGTATCCTTTTAACGCCGGCTGGCACATCAAGTCCGACGGATATTCTGCCTATGTGACTGAAATAAACCGCCTGAAGGAAAAGTACGCGGATAAAATAAAGATTTACACTGGTTTTGAGGTTGAATACATCGACGGGATTTCCGTTCCTACATTTGATGCCTACAGTGAATTCAAGCCGGATTACCTCATTGGCTCCGTGCATTTTGTTCCTGGCAATGGCGGCTACTACGAGGCTGACGGCGGGGAAAATTCAGTAAGGGAAAGGATAGGAAAATTCTTTGGCGGTTCCGTAAAAAAAGCCGTTCAGGAATATTTCAGCTGCGAAAGAAAGCTCCTTAAGGACGGGGACTTCACTTTCCTTGGACACTGCGACCTTGTGCAAAAGCAAAACATCAAGTCCATGCTCTTTGACGAAAACGAATCCTGGTATAAAAAGGAACTGAAGGTCCTTGCAAAGGAAATCGGAAAGTCCGGTGTCTGCGTTGAAGTGAACACCGGTGCGATCTGCAGGCTCGGTGCAAGAGGACCTTACCCAAGCCCATATCTCCTTGAACAGCTTAAGGCAAACAATGTTCCCCTCACCATAAATTCAGATGCCCACACTGCGGGCGGAATTGACTGCTGGTTTGACGAAGCAGTTCAGTACATAAAAAAAGCCGGCTACACAGAACTTGCATTCTATGAAGACGGCCTTAAATTCCAGAAGATTTAATCAACAGCCAATTAGCGGTTGCGTTCGTATTCTGCCTGGCATGCCACGCAGAACGGTGCATAAGGAATTGCTTCAAGTCTTGCTTCTGCAATCGGTTCATTGCACTGAAGGCAGATGCCATAAGTTCCCTGAACGATTCTGTCCAATGCACCGTCAATAAGCTTGAGGCGTAACTGGTCTGCTTCTCCCAACGAATTGAGAAGGGTCCTGTCGATTGTATCAGATGCGATGTCTACATCGTCACCGCTTTCTGTTGCACCACCCAGCTTTTCAAACTGGTCGTTGCGTCCAAGAAGAGAATCGATGAGTTCGTTGCGTTCAGCTGTTAGCTTCTTTTTCTGTTTATCTAAAAAATCCTTTTTCATTATTTTCTCCCATCACTTATGACCGTCCGGTAGTTTTTCAGTTGACAGCCGTTTTTGTTTTGTTCATAATAGTATAGTATATTTTCTATAAAAGGCAAATATTTTGGAGGAATTGTGGCTAACAAAGACGAAGCTATCGAAGTTGAAGGTATCGTAAAAGAAGCATTGCCAAACACAATGTTCCGTGTTGAACTCAAGAACGGACACATCATTCTTGGTCACCTCAGTGGAAAGATGAGAAAGCACTACATCAGAATTGTTCCAGGTGACAGCGTAAAGGTTGAACTTTCACCTTATGACCTTAACCGTGGAAGAATCATTTTCCGCGAAAGGTAATCCAAGGTTTTACTCTCATTCTTTTAGTGAAGAAGGCTTTCCAAATCCGGAAGGCCTTTTTTATTTGCCCGCTGAACTTTTATTTTGCCATGAGCCTTGCCGACTTTATTACATCCTTGATTCCAGAAACAAGGGAAAAGAATGCGATTATCTTTATCAGGAAGAACCATGGGCCAGTCACATATATTACCGCAAGGCTGACGAAAACCTTGAACAGGCTTCTGCAGAAAAATGGGAACGCATTTCTTCCCTTAGGTTCTTCAGTCTTTCTTGTAGTCCAGGTATAGGTGTACCTGTAATTATTGTTTGTGTTGTATTCGTTGTTTCCGTAAGAGCCGCCGTTCCTGTATGCGTTCCTGAAGAACTCTGCAAAAGGATCGTCGGTATAGAAATTTTCTGCATTGTGATAGGCGTTTTGCTGGGAAGAAGTTGCACCAAGCATATCGTACTGGCGCCTTTTTGTTTCATCCCCCAACACGGAGTAGGCTTCGTTTATTTCCTTGAATTTATTTTCAGCAGCCTGATCACCGGCATTTCTGTCCGGGTGATATTTAAATGCAAGAGACCTGTATGCTTTCTTTATTTCATCTGCTGTGGCATCCTTCTGAACGCCAAGTACATCGTATAAATTGCTCATCTGTTCCTACATTCAAAGATACTAAAAAAAACCGGATGGTGCAAATTTCCAGTCATTTAGTTCCTCTGCTTTTCTTTAATTATAACCCAGGTTGCACCGCTTCCACCGTGGTTTCTGTCCGGGTGTCCGGAAATTCCAAGGCGCTTGTCCTGCTCGATGAAAAGGCGAACCATAGGTCCAAGAACCGGATCGCTTCCTGCAGAATGGATTCCCTTGCCGTGAACGATCATGATTTTCTTAAGGTTGCGGCTGTAGCAGTCGTTTACAAAATACTGGAGCTTTGTCCAGGCTTCTTCCCTCGTAAGCTGATGAAGGTCGATGACGGCTTCAGGATTCATGGAACGAAGGTATTCGACATTGCTGAACTTTTCGTTGCGCTTGGCTTCTTCGTTTATCTTGTCCTTGTCTACAGTGCCATGGCGGTTAAGCCAGATTTCCATCGGATTCATGCGCTTCCTGCTGTCCTGTTCCATTATCTGTTCCCAGGAATAGCCTTGCCTTGCAGCTTCCTTTTCTTCCTTTGTTGGCGCATTTGCCTTTTTATGGGAAACCTGAGGCTGCTTTTTCTGAGGCTTTTTGCTTGCCCCTTCCCACTGATTGAGAATGTCACCGAAATCCATATTTACTCTCCCTTTTTTAGTGATACTTTTTTATTTTATCAGACAGACCCTGTCCGAAGGAATCCAGCCGTAAGTGTCATTGTGACGAACATACATCCATTCGCCTGCACTCCTTATGATAGAAACAACGCTACCCGCCTGAATGGTTACACTTGTCATCATATTATGTTCGGGAATCGGACTCATTTCTCCGCCGGTGAACACTCCGCGAGGCGTCTTGAGCCTTACGCCGTAAATGCCTGCAAATACCGAAGACAGAATGAAAAATGATGCAAAGAGCGCAGTCAGGGTTTTCCTTCTGAAAATCAGGAACAGAATTGTAGGCACAAAGAAAAGCACTGCAACAAGACACAGAAGGTTCAGGAAAAAAATGCTCGGCTCGTGATAGTCATGTGGAAGTCCAAGGGCTATTTCCGCATTCTTTCTTTCAGCCGTCGCCTTTGAGAAAATGATGGAATGCCTTTCCTTCTTGTGCAGCTCGTAGAGGGCAAGCACTTCCTGAGGCTTTACTTCTATTTTTTTCTTCTGAGAGGCAACTTTTTCAGATTCATAGAAGGCATAGACAAAGGGATTTTCTTCCCTTGTTTCCGTGATGAGTTCCTGAGATTTGTCCGCCTTGAAAGAATATGTCGGGCACTGGATGTCTTCAGAAGAACCGTTGTATGAAGTTGCGGTTATGAATATTTCAGGGAGGGTATGGTTTCCCTCCGAAAGTGGCTGCCAGTCAAAGGTCGCCACACTCTGAAACTGGGTGATGAAATTCTTTTCACCAGCCGCGGCCTTGAATTCGTAGTCCATCACCTGCTTGAAGATTGAATCTTCCGGAATGTTCCAGAAAATGTTCTGTATTGATTCCATATACCTTGCAGTTACGGTGAATACGATGTGTTCGCCGGCCTTTATCTTGAGGACCCTGTTCTTGATGTTTTTTGCCGATTCAAGATTCTGGTTCTGGAAGATTACATTTACTTCCGGATGGATGAACCTTGGGTTCTGGAACACTTCAACGGCTTCAACAGGAATCTGATAGAAACCGCCGTCTATGGTCAGGTCGATTGGCTTGATCCTGTAGTTTCCCGTTTTTGCAAAGCGCATCCACAAAATGATTCTTGTTCCGTGTGCATAGCCGCCGCCCTGAGATTCATCGCGCGGAATGAGCACAGTTTCCTTTTTCTGGGAAACAAAGCTTACATTTGGCGGAAGAGAATTTACCGAAATCTGAACGCTGTCCGGAGTTACATTTTCAATTTCAACAAAGAACGAATTGTCGTCTTCCGTAAAGAGTGTATCCTGTGTAGGCCTGAACCTCATGCCCCAAAGGTATGCCCACGAAACCTTTGCAGACAATGTTGTCCCTGCTGAAAGGAAAAAGAGGATCAGTAATCCTGCGATGTTCTTTCTGAATCTTTTTGCTGGCTTTTCCATTGCTGCTGTTCACCTTCTTTGATTATTGAATAGAGGGCATTCTCCAAAGTCTGATCCTCTTTGTTTTCCGACACCGGCATTATTTCCCTGGCGCTTTCGTTTGAATGGCTTGATTCTTCCCTCAGGGAAAGTTCCAGGTTTATCTTTGCATCCGTGCTTGTTCCGTCGATGAAGAGGGACTGCCTGAAAAAATTCGCCGCAGTTTCGTAGTCACCGCTTCTGTGGGCAATGATCCCCGAATTGTAAAGGATGGCAAATTTAATCTGATCCGGCGCATCCTTGTATACAAGATTGAACTTTGCCAGGGCCGCATCATTTTCACCCTGCATCAGGTAGGTTGACCCGATTCCATAAACCGAATACTGGTAGACAAAATCATCTCCGCGGAGTTTTGCATTGCTTGCAGCCTGAAGGAAGTCTGCCGTTGCATTCTGGTAATTGCCTTTGCCCCAGTCCAGCTTTCCCTGGAGGATTTTTACGCCGTCGTTAAACCTTGGGGTACATCCCGTAAAGATGAAAAGACAGGTGGTTGCCGCCATGGTTGAAAGCATCCTGTTTCTTCCGCCCGTAATGTCCAGTTCCCCAAAAAGAACCGATGCAACGAAAAACACTATTGCAAGGATGATGAACATCTTGTGCCTTTTCTTACCCTGCACCTCATAGGTGACGGTTGTTCCGCCTGAAGCCGCAGAAAGAATCTTGAGTATCTTTGTTGCAGAACCCATTTCCGATGCATCGAAGTAATCACAGGAAGAAATGTTGCCTGAGTTTTTTACTGCCCTGATTATCCTTTCCATTTCCGAAGTGCGGAGGGCTGTCTTTACCCTTGTCTGCCCGTCACCCGTAAGAACCTCGCTTTCCCTTTCGCTTCCAAAGCCCACGACGATTACGGGGATTCCGTAGCGGGCTGCTTCGGTAAGGGAAGACTGAAGGGTGTTGTCCGTTTCTTCGCAGTCGGTAAAAAGAAGTATGTACGAAGCTTCTGAAGACTGTTCCGGGAAGGATGAAACTGCTGCCTTGATTCCCTTTCCAAGGCTTGTGCCTTCCGCAGTCATGAGTTTTGGCGAAAGGTTGTCCATGAGGGCTTCCACGCAGTTGTAGTCGTCGGTGAGAGGAATGGCAACCGTACCGTCGCCCTTTGCAATGACAACGGAAACCTTTGTGCCGTTGAAATGTTCAAGAAGTCCCTTTGCATATATTGCCGCCGCATTGAGCCTTGAGATTCCACCAGGGGCATCGTGTGCCTCCATGCTGTAGGAAATGTCAAAGACAAAGGAAACCGCCTTTCCGTTTTTCTGAACCGGAATAGTATCCGTTCCCCAGGAAATGCCGGCTCCTGCAAGGATTACCATGACTGCACAGAGGAATCGGAAGATCGTCCTGAACCAGAAGCAGTGCTCCATTCTGTTGGAAAGGAAATGACCGCGTGAAACCTCGTTTTTTTCAGAGAGTACTTTTACAAGCTTCCTGTATTTGATGATTACATGGCAGACTGCAAAAGCAAGGGGAATGAAAAGCCAGAAAGCAACTGGGTGCGATGCGGAAAGATTCATAGTACCTCCTTTAGGAAAATGCGCCTGATGATCCATGCAAGGGTTGCGAGCATTGCAGCCGCAAGAAGGAAATATTGGTAGTAGAAGGTATCATTGTTCTTTATGTGATAGCTCTGCATTACGCTTTCGTTTTTTCCGATGGTTGAAATTGCCTGGGAAAGGGAAAGGATTGATCCGGTTTCAAAAAACCTTCCGTCACATTCCGCCGCAAGTTTTGCCAGGGATGTAGGGTCAAAGTTTGATTCAAGATAACCCGAATACACCCTGTTTGTTTTTGGATCCACATAGTCCAGGGGAACCACACCTCGGGTACCGATTCCAAGAATGTAGAGGGAAATGTCCTTGCTCTTTGCAAGTCGAGCCGCAGTATTCGGATGAACTGAGCCTGCGTTGTTTTCGCCGTCAGTAATCAGGACCACAGCCTTTTTTTCAGAAGGAGAATTTTCAAGGTGATATATTGCCATGCTGAGTCCGTTGCCAATGGCAGTTCCGTCTCCAAGTTCGCCAACGCACATGGCATCAAGCCTGTCAAAGAAAACCTTCCTGTCCATTGTCGGTGGAATTACAAGGCTGGCGGTCTCAGCCATTTCAACAAGGCCGAATTCACTTCCGTCGTTTTTTACGGCAAGGGAATTGATTGCATTTTTTGCAGCCTCGATTCTGTGGAGTTCACCTATATCCCTTGCAGCCATTGATGGGCTTACATCCACAACAAATATGATTGATGCACCGCGGGAAGAATAGACTTTCTGCTGCTGGTGGTATACCGGCGACGCACAGGCAATCACAAGGCAGATGTAGAAAAGGATGCAGAGGATTTTTACAAAGATTGAAAAAGCCTTTCTTGCCTTTCCGTCCCAGTTAAAGTTGCTGCCGTTCCAGTCGCTCATGTTCAGGGCGAAAGTAATGCGGGACAAAACCTTTATGTGGCGGAGGATGTAAACCACCGGAACAAGAAGGAGAAGAATGAATGCGCCTGGAGTTTCAAATTCAACCATTGCTTTCCTCCTTTTCAAAGGCATCGATTATTTTATGTGTCGAAAGGATCAGGGATTTCTTTTCCCCCTTCATGAATCCTGCCTGATGTTCTTCCAGCGGAAGCATTTTTGAATCTATGGAACCCGAGGCAAAACGGATGTAGTTGGTGCGGACAAAGTGAGCCGTCAAATCTTCAACGGCGTGCTCCTGCCTGTCGCTCATCATTCCGCCTGTAACGGTCATGATCTTGTATTCGATGTTTTTGCCGGTAACTGAAGCAAATGGAGTCTTGAACCTGTATTCAAGATATTCGCGCAAGATTCCCTGCCACTGTTCCGAAAAATCCGCGTCCCCGATTTTCTTGCGGAGAAGCATGTTAAGGTGCCTCTTTGTCTTTACGGCATTTTTATAGAAGCTGATCCTGGTCTTTATTTCCTTCCACTTCCTTAAGATTTCCGGCAGCTTGATTATTGCCGTACAGAAAAGAGAAAAAAGAACCACGGCAAGGACAAGGAAGAACCAGACATAGTAGTTTGTATATGGAAGAACTTCCGGAGCCTTTGGAGGCCTTAGGGTAGTTGCCCCCAGTTTTTCCGCAAGGGAAAGAATCAGTACGGAACTAAGTTCAATGTTGAAGTCTGCTGAAATGTTTTCCTTTCCCCTCATGCAGATTTCTTCAAGATTGAATTTCTTGAATTTGATGATTCCAGTTTTCCACGGAATGAAGGTGATGCAAAGGTTGTAGTTGATGCCTGTGCGGGAAAGGGTTGTTTTTTTAACCAGGCAGGAAAGTGGGTCTTCAAGAAAATCTTCCGCCCTAAGGTCTATTTCCATGGTTTCGTTTGAAGCAACAGTTTCTGCAAAGGCAAAGAAATCTACAGGGCTTCTGAAGGAATACTGTATCTGCCCCGAATCACCTATGAAAACATCACGGGGAACCATAACCTGCAAGGTTGAGTCGCTGCTTTCTTCTTCCGCAGACTGGGCAAACCCTGAGAAAACCGAAACTGAAATAAGAAGGGCAAGGACTAACTTTTTCATAGTGAATACTGCTCTCTCGTATTGAAGAATTTTATGAGTTCAGCAGCAGGGTCCTGCATTGTGCTGATGGAAAGCGGAGCACCGCCGTTTCTGTGGCATTCCTTTTTCCAGATTTCGTTCCTGTTCTCTGCATCTTCCCTCCATGCCCTGGAAAATTTCTGGGATGAAGTCGGAAGTACGCATTCAAAACCTGTTTCGGGATCCCTGAAGGGAACTGCACCAAGGGAAGGCAAAATGTCGTCAAGGGGATCCGTAATCTTTATGGCAATGACATCGTTTTTCTGGCAAAGGTGTGCAAAGGGAGTTTCCCATCCGGCCGCACGGAAATCGGAAATGACAAATACAAGAGTGCGCTTGCGGAGAAGTTTTTCTGCACCGCGAAGGGCACTGTCCAATGCCGAACCTACGATCTGATTGTCAGTCTTATCAAGTTCCGAGAGGATCAGCATGGCCTGGTTTTTGCCGGCCTTTGGAGCAATGGAAAATTCTATCTTTCCGTCAAAAATAACCGAACCTACGGGACTTCCGTTGTGAAGGGATGCCATTGTAATAAGGGAAGCGCAGTCCATGGCAGTTTCAAGGCGGGACTGAATTCCCGAACCTGTGTTCATGGAAAGGGATTTGTCCACGATTATGAAAACATCGAGTTCCCTTTCTTCCTCAAACACCTTTACGAAAGGCTTTCCCATTCTTGCAGTAACATTCCAGTCGATGGCACGGACATCGTCACCGCGAAGATATTCGCGGACACCTGAAAATTCCATGCCCTGACCGCGGAACAGGGACCTGAAAGATCCGCTCTTCATTCCGTTGGCAAGAGAAAGAGAAGTAAGATGTAAAAGCTGCGCCCTCTGGACTGTATTGTTTTTCAAAAACTACTCCACTACTTATTTTAACTGACACACCAACTCGCTAGAGTTGGTGCAAGGAAATTGCCTCGCAATTTCCTCAAGGCACCGGCATGAAATCGATGATTTTTTCGATAAGGTCATCTGCAGTAACATTGTCTGCCGCTGCTTCATAGTTGAGTACAAGGCGATGACGGAGAACCTGCTTTGCCACTGACTGAATGTCTTCTGCAAGAACAAAGCTTCTGTTTTCAAAGAGTGCATGAACTTTTGCGCAGCGAAGGAGTGCAATGCCGGCACGAGGTGATGCACCGAAAGCGATGTAGCGCTGAATGTCGTTCTTTCTGTTAGGCTGAACTGAATTTGCACGGGTTGCATTTACGATCGATACGATGTAGGCAAGCATCTTGTCATCAACGGTAACGGCATCAACTGCATTGCGGCACTTCTGAAGTGCATACGAATTGAAAACCTTGTTTACAGGAATTTTTTCTGCACGGCCTTCTGATTTTACAATCTGAATTTCTTCTTCCGGTGTCGGATAGTGAACCACCAGTTTCAAAAGGAAACGGTCAAGTTCTGCTTCCGGAAGGCTATAGGTTCCTTCCTGCTCGATTGGGTTCTGTGTTGCAAGAACAAAGAAAGGATCGGCAAGCTTGTATGTGTTTTCACCGATTGTAACCTGCTGTTCTGCCATTGCTTCAAGAAGGGCTGACTGAACCTTTGCAGGTGCGCGGTTGATTTCGTCTGCAAGAACAAGGTTTGCAAAGACAGGTCCCTTCCTTACATTGAATCTTCCCGTAGACTGTTCGTAGATGAGAGTACCGGTAACATCGGCTGGAAGAAGATCAGGAGTAAACTGAATCCTCTTGTATTCAAGACCTGAAATGTCTGCGAAGGTTTTTACCGCAAGAGTCTTTGCAAGACCAGGAACACCTTCAAGAAGAACATGTCCGCCCGCAATGAGTGCCATGATGATTCCGTCAACAACATCCCTCTGGCCTACAACACGGCAGCCAACTTCTTCACGGGCGCTCTTTATATAATTGAAACATTCGTCCAGTTCAAATTTTGTAATAACATTCATAATATCCCCTCGATTTTTATTCAAAAATTATACTTTCAATTCTAATCCATGTAAACTTCACTGTGGGTGTGGAAGCCGGAATCTATTATCACTTCATCAATATTTTCCTTTGTCACCACTTCCGGTTCAAGAAGGATGCAAGGAATCTTTGAATCCCCGTTATCAATCGTAACACCCGTTACCGCTATGGATTCAGCACTTTCTCCCTTGCCGATTCGAACTGCATATTCGGCGGCCTTCATTGCAAGAAGGGTAATCGGCTTGTAGACTGTAAAATCCTGATATCCCCGGATAATGTTCTGGCAGGCGGCAATATCCGCATCCTGTCCGCAGATTGGAATGTGCCTGTCCGGATAATAGACATTCAGCACTGAAATGACGGCATCTGCAACCGCATCGTTTCCGCAGATGATTGCATCCGGAATCTTACCGCTGGTAATTATATCAACCATCTTCTGTTTTGCATGGTCGTAATCCCATCCTTCCGTATAGAAAATGTCGCTGATTACCGGACCGTGATTCTTTATGGAACTTATGATTCCGTTCTGAATCATCGTCATGTTGAAATCTTCCTGAGGCCCAAGAATGCAAATCCAGTTTTTAGTTCCGCTTATGGATTTCAGGGTCTGCCCCATCAGGTATCCGACTTTAGTACTGTCCACCGAAATGTAAAGGTCAACCTTCGTATCCCTGATCAGCCTGTCATAGGAAATTACGGGAATGTTCTTTGCGCGGATCTTTTCTATTTCTTCCTTGAGTGATTCCGCATCCTTAGGAAGGATTACAATTACATCCACATTTCTGTCCAGAAGATACATGAGCTGCCTTTTCTGTTCTTCAACGCTGTTGCCGGCATTCTGAACTATGACATCCGCATTAAGGCTCCTGACGCTTGCCATAAAGACATCAAGGTCCCTTTGCCAGCGCTCAATGGCAAGTGTGTCGATGGAAAACCCGACGGTGATTCCTCCCTTGCCATGAGAAAGCTGGTCATTCCCCTGTTTCCTGCTGCAGGAAGTAAGAAAGGATGCAGACAGGAAAACCAATGCAATAAATGGAACAAAAACTTTTTTCATCTTCTAACCTCTTACTGGTTATTCGTATTCCTGAAATCAGTCGGCGAAATGCCAAACTTATTCTTGAACTGGCGGCTAAAATAATTCTGGTCGCTGTAACCGGTCTGCCCCGCAATCTCCTTGATCGAAAGGTCGGTTTCAACCAGAAGCTTTTTCGTCCTGTCCAGTCTTCTGTCAGTTACATAATTTATGAATGTCTCTCCCATTTCTTCCTTGAAAAGCTTGCTCATGTAGAAAGGACTTACACCAACGGTTGCGGCAACATCTTCAAGGGAATAGTTGCGGCTCATGTTCTGGTCGATGTAGTCGATGATTTTCTTAACCAGCGGATTTTCCCTCTGTTCCTTTACGGATGCAACGGCTGCAGCACATTCCACAAGGACATTTGTCAGGAAGTCCTGGATCACCGACATTTCCTGAGCTCCTACAAGAAGACTGAAGGCCGAATCAAAGGAAGTGTTTTCATATCCAGGGTTAAGTTCCTTCGTGATGTTGCGGATGTTTACCAGAAGCTCGAACACCCCGCTCTTTATCTTGTCCATCTCCATTCCGGCAGCAACCTGTTCTGAACAGAAAAGCCCCGCAAGAAACTGAACTCCGGCAGAATCCCCTATGCGCAGGCGGTTGTAGATTCTTTCCCTCACCTCCAGCGACTTTTCAGGCGATGCAGCTTTTTTAGTCATGTCCTCTGCAAAAAGAAGTTCACCGTTTGGAGAAGTTCCGTTGAGGGCATTCATGGCTTCCTTGCAGGCTGAAGATACATTGAAAAGTTCGTTGGAAAGCCGGCTTACCCCCATGCGAACTTTCTGGCTGATGTTCATGCTGAGCATGGTGTAAATGCTCTTTGCCATCTCGTGGAAACTTTCAAAAAGGTCGTCGGACATTTCCTTTTTGTCCACGCAGAAAAAAATCACCAGCCTGTTTGCCATGAAGGAACCCATAAGGCACCTGTATCTTTCCGTAAGCATTTTCCTTATTCCGATGTAGAAATCATTCTGATTCTTTGAATCGCTGTGGGGGATCTCTATGCTGGTGAAAAAATAATTGGTTACATCAAGATTGAAATACTCAAGGTAGCTTGAAAGGTCTTCCTTCTTGTCGCTGCTGAACATGCAGGAATAGATGAAGTCGCTTTCAACCATCGGCGAAACGGTATCAAGTTTTTTCTGAAGGTCCAGTCCCTCGCTGTCCTTTCCGCGCCTTTCGTCCACTAGGTTCATGGCGTTTCTTACGGTCTGAATCACCACATTCCTGTTAACCGGCTTTGTAATGTACTTGTATGCGCCAAGGTTCATGGCTTCCTGTGCGTACTGGAATTTGTCAAAGGCACTGAGGACAACAATAACCGTGTCCGGCTTCAGGTTCATGATGCAGTTTATTGTTTCAAGGCCGCTCATGCCCGGCATGTTGATGTCCATGAAAATGATGTCTATTTTCTCGCGGCTTGCAATGGCAAGGGCGTCGCTGCCGGAAAGTGCCGAGAATAAATTTATCTGGCCTTCAAAATTCTTCTTGATAATGAATTGAAGGGAATCGATTACAATCTGTTCATCATCGCAAGTCAAAATATTATACATTCTCTGGTATCCTTATTATGAATTTTGTTCCCTGTCCGTCATCATTGGCGCTTATGTCAAAGACATCGTCCCTGTGGAAATAGAGTCTCAGGCGGAGGAAAACATTTATGAGTCCTATACCCGTATGCTCTTCAGTTGATTTTTTCTCTTCCCTTTTCACTCCGCTGTAATCAGGAGTCACCCCGCGGCGGGCCGCATCCAGGAGCTTTTCCCTTATTGCCGAATCGAAACCGCTGCCGTTGTCGCTTATTGAAATCTCCACGAATCCTGCCAAGCGCTGAACCTTAAGCTCTACCCTGCCCTTCGTGTTCTGAAGCCCATGCTGGATGCAGTTTTCCACCAGTGGCTGAAGGGTCATGGAAGGAAGGTGCTGCAAAAATTCTTCCTGTGGTACATCCTTTATGAATTCAAGGCGCTGTCCAAAACGAACCTTCATGATGTACACGAAGCTGTCCACCATTCCAAGTTCATCGCTGATGGTTGCATCTTCCTTCTGCTGCTGAATGTTGTAGCGGAAAAAGTCCGAAGTCTGCTCGATGAAATAGCAGGTCTTGTCCGCACCTTCCATCATGGCAAGCTGTGCCCCCGTATTCAGCGTGTTGAAAAGGAAGTGCGGGTTGATCTGGCTCTGGAACGCCTTGAGCTGTGCATCGGCATAGAGGGCCTGCATTTCCATTTCGCGTTCCCGGAGTTCGTTTTCCGTACGGGCCTTTTCCCAGATTGTATCGATGTATTCCCTGATGCTTATGATCATTCTGTCAAAGGCACGGCAGATGTTTCCGATTTCATCGTGGCTTTCCCTGTTGAAAAGCGGTACATCAAAGTCCCGTTCCGCAACCCTCAGGGCAACATCTGAAATCTCTCCCAGCGGTTTGGTCATGGAACCGACCAATGCATAAAGGAGGAGGAGGAGAAGCAGGAAGAATCCGGCAAAGAACATGATGTAGAATCTGAGGATAAGTCGAACATTGTTTCTGTCTGAGTTATAAACCGTAGAATTCTTCTTCATGTAAAGGATGTTCAGCCTGGAAATCTCGTCTACAAGAAACTGATATGCTTCAAGACTTTTCTGATAGCTTTCGTTCACCGAAGTGTTTGCACGGTGAGCCGTAACCGCCTTGGAAGTATAGCGCAGGAAAGAAAGGGCCAGCTGATGAACGATGTATTCCTGGTGGTGCACTTTATCGGCAGAAGGAAAGGACTGCATGGTCTGGCAGAAATATTCAACGCGGTTGGCGGCAATGTAGTAGTTGTTGATGCTTTCGTAAGTTCTGTAGTTTATGTAGGTTTCCAGCGCATTTTCTGCAAGCACAATATCGTTGGAGAAGGAATTCAGCTCCTCGTTGGAACGGAAGGAACGGCTGATGACTCCAAGGGCATACTGGTCGATGATCATAGTTACAAAAAGGCTTGAGCCGATGATCGTAAAGAACACGACGATGCTGAACATGATTTTCCAGCGGAGGCTTTTGTTTGGAAAGGCTTTAAGGATGAACTTTTTCATTTGCCCTTCCTTACGCGGATTTCCGCACTGATGTAGTTGTTTGCATATCCCCTGGTCTTGTATTCAAAAAGCTCCATCATTGCAGTTCTGCCGATTTTAACTGGATCAAGGGAAACAAGTTTTGTAAGAAGACCTTTCTTAAGGTAGATTTCAAAAGTTTCGTTTTCGCCGAAGCCAAGGACCTTTGCCTTGTGTCCAGCCGGAACAGAAGAAACAATCCTCATGGTCCTTAAGGTGTCCTCTTCAGTAAGGCACACGATGGAAATGCTCTTGAGGTTTGAATCCCTGATGGCACTGAGAATCCTTTCTTCATTTTCTTCCGTGGATTTGTCCAGGATTTCGAATGAGTGGATACCGTTGGATTTATAGAAGGTCACAAGATTATTCACCAGGTTTCCGTAGTTCGGGTTTTTTGATTTACCGCTGATGAGTACAAAGGTCCTGTCGCTTTCCTTTGCCATTTTCTCCGATTCAACGCCAAGCTGCCATCCAAGGCTGGAATAGTTGTTTCCGATGAAAGAAATCTGTGGGATTCCCGGATCGTAGTGACCGATGGTGATCATCGGAATCTCAGTTCCGTCTGCCCTGACCGGTTTCCTAAGGGTCTTAACCTGGGGATTAACATATGTAATTATTCCGTCGCAATTTACCAGGGCCGCATAATCAACAAGAGTCTGGAGGGAAATGTTTTCCGCCTGAAGGGTTGGGGCACGAAGCTCCACCACAGAATTGAACTGAGAGGCAAGGCTTTCCGCACCTTCAAAAACCTGGTTAAGGAATGCCGAATTGTCTGCCTGTCCGATTACGATGATGTGGTTCTTCCTTTCCTGCCCGGAAGATTCAAATATGGCCCCCTGGCTGTTCAGTCTTGGAAGGATGTTTGAGAAAAAGAGTATGATTCCGGCGGCAAGAAAAACGATTGCTGCTATAAGGAGGGCAAAGAAAACTTTATTTTTAAATGAGCTGTCATCACCATTCATAATCTTCCATAATTATACCATAATTGTTATAATTTCGCATTATGAGTGAAAATAAAGATTTATGTCCGTGCGGCAGCGGCAAAAACTATTCAGACTGCTGCGAACCAATCATCAAGGGAACAACAAAGGCTCCTACTGCAGAAGCCCTCATGAGAGCCCGCTATACTTCATATGTGAAGCATGAAATCGACTTCATCATCAACAGCTGCGAAAAGGGCGACAAGATTGCAGAAATCGACCGCAAGGCAACTGAAGACTGGAGCAACAAGAGCACCTGGCATGGCCTCAAGATTTTGCGCACAGAAAAGGGAACAGAAAACGACGACGAAGGAATCGTTGAATTCGAAGCAACATACACAGCTGACGGAATGCGCGATATTCACCACGAAATCGGCGGCTTCAGAAAGGTTGACGGCGAATGGTTCTACAGCGAAGGAATGATGCGCCCAACAACAGTTGTTCGTGAAGGAAGAAAGATCGGCCGCAACGAACCATGTCCATGTGGTTCAGGAAAGAAATACAAGCAGTGTTGCGGCAAGAACTAAACTGATCAGTTTAGTTCTTGCTTCGAGTTTTGCAAGCAAAACTCGCGGAAGCTGCTTTGTTTGCAGTTACTCCCATAAAAAATACACGACCATACGCACCTGCTTTGGTCGTGTGTGGAAAAAATTAGTCTGCGATTAATTTTTTCTCCGATTTTCGCAAGGTCACACGCACCTGCTATGACCTTGTGTGGTAAAAACTAATAAAAACCTGTGGGACGCAGGAGAGAAGGGGAAGGAGGGGCCCGCCATAATGGCTCAGCGCTTTTAATCGTGAAGCGGGAGGTTATCCATTGCCCTTATCTCCGTAGCTGGGGCCCACTGGTTTTTAGATTTGCTTTTTCAGCATTATTTATACATGGCGTAGCTTTCTGCTGCGCTATTTTTTTAAGGTACAAGATATGGCACAGAACATATATACAGGATTTCACGGCGTTGAAGAAAAGGTACGCCGCTATTCGGTTTCCAAGCCTGAAGGAATCGTTCCTCATGTTTACTATTCAAAACCGGGTCCACGCATCAAGAAAATCATCGGCATGGCAAAGGAAGGGGGAATCGAAGTTTCCCTCATCGACGGCAAGCAGCTTGATGCAATGTGCGCAGCCCTCCCTCCACAGTCCCGCGACCACCGCGGAATCATCCTTGTTGTTGATGGAGAAGAAGAGAACGCAAAGAACCTCGTTGCCCTGGAAGAATGGCTTACAATCTGCCCCGAAAATGCAACCGTTGTTGTTCTGGACAGCGTAACAGACCCTCACAATGTTGGAGCAATCCTCCGTTCCTGCGACCAGTTTGGTGCAAGCCTCCTTGTAATTCCAGACCACAGAAGCGCAAGTGATGTAAAGGACAATGAAATCATTGCCAGAACAAGCGCCGGTGCTTCCAGCTGGGTAAATGTTGCAAAGGTTTCTAACCTTGTGCGCTCAGTTCAGATGCTCAAGGAATGCGGTTTCTGGGTTTACGGTGCGGATGCAGGCGGAACTTCACTTCAGGACATCAAGTTCGACAGGAAGAGCTGCATCATCATGGGAAGCGAAGGAAGCGGAATGAGCCGCCTCCTTGAAGAACAGTGCGACAACATCGTTTCCATCCCGACCTGCGGAAAAATCGACAGCCTTAATGTTTCAGTAGCAGCAGGAGTTCTGCTCTACGAAAGATACAGGCAGAATTTGGCAGACGGTAAATAAAAAAAAGACACGGAACACCAGGGGTCGTTTGGCATTCCGTGCCTAGGTTGAAAAGGCAGTTTCCTGTAAGGGAGACTGCCTGTTTTTTATACGGAAAGGAACTTTGTTACATAAGATTCGTCGTTGATCTGTTCCTTTGTCAAAGGCTCGATGATATGTCCTTTGTCCATTACATAGCCTCTCTGGCTGACCTGCTGAATCAATCCAAGATGCTGTTCGATCATGAGAACCGTAAGTCCAAGATCGGAGCTTACCTTCTTAACGATTTCTCCCATCCTGTTCACGATGTTTGGCTGAACACCTTCGCTTGGTTCATCAAGGATCATGATCTTTGGCTTGTTCACCAGGGCACGGCCGATGGAAAGCATGGCCTGTTCACCTCCGGACATGGTTCCTGCCATCTGGTTGCGGCGCTCTCCAAGTCTCGGAAAGTAATTATAGATTCTGTCGTATGCTTCTTCCTTCTCGGCTTCATTGATCAGGGCACCGATGGTAAGGTTTTCATGGACAGTAAGCTTTGGGAAGATTCCGTGTCCCTGGGGAACATATGCAATGCCTTCCCTTGCCCTTTTATAGGCATTCATCTTTGAAATGTCCTTTCCGCCGTCAAAGATTATGTTTCCTTCCATGGTCGGAAGAATTCCGATTATAGTCTTGCAGAAGGTGCTTTTACCAACACCGTTGCGTCCAATTACGGAAACGATCTCTCCTTCCGCAATTTCAAGATTTACATCGTTCAATATCTGTACCTTGCCATATCCAGATGACAGGTTTGTTACTTTAAGCATGTCGACCTCCTACTGCTTTCCAAGATAGATCTGGACTACTTCTTCATTTGAAAGGATTTCATCAAGAGTTCCTTCAGCAAATTTCTTACCGTGATGAAGAACCGTTACCTGTTTTGCAATGGCACGGACAAAGTTCATGTCGTGTTCGATGAAGAGGATTGTCATTCCCTGTGCATTCAGTTCCTTTACAAGGTCTGCGGTAAACTGTGTTTCTTCAGGACCAAGTCCTGCTGCAGGTTCGTCAAGGAAGAGGATGTTAGGGTGGCTGGACAATGCCATTGCAATTTCAAGCCACTGCTGCTGTCCATGGGAAAGGTTCTTTACAAGAGGATTTCCCAGGCTGTCTATCTTTACAAGCTTTATGAGCCTGTCGATTTCCGCATCAAGATCTTTCTTTGGAATGAAGTTCTGTGCGGCGATTATCATGTTTTCCCTAAGTGTAAGGTCTGGGTAAACGCCCGGAACCTGCATCTTGATGGAAATGCCTTTCTTAACGACTTCATGGGATTTCATTCCCGTAATGTTGTGGCCGTTAAGCTCAACCCTTCCGGCTGACGGAGGATAAAGTCCCATGATGATCTTGAGGACTGTTGTCTTTCCCGCGCCGTTTGGTCCGATAAGGCAGTGTATGTCTCCCTGACGAACCGTAAGGTTAAAGTCTGTAAGTGCTGTAATTCCACCGAATCTTTTTGCTATGTTCTTTACTTCCAAGACCACGGGTCTTGCTGTTTCCTGAATCTCACTCATGGCCGAATCTCCTCATAATCTTTTCATCGAGTTTTCCAAAGAGAGCCTTGAAAAGTCCCTGAGGAACAAAGAGAACTACAACTACAAGTGCAAGACCAAGGATAAGGAGGGAGTAACTGCTTCCTGCCCCTGTAAGAAGGTTGTTTGCAAAGTAGTAGATGAAACCGAAGAGCATTGCTGCTACAGGACTTTTCTTTCCGCCCGATGCAACGAGGATTACAGGAAGTGTTGCCTGTGTAATGCTCATTGAAGAAGGCGAAACATATCCACCCCATGATGCGTAGAGTACGCCTGCGAAGGCTGCGATTGCACCGCCGATGCTGAATACGATCATCTGGATTTTTGGAACATTGTAGCCGAACATGCTGCTTCTCTGACGGTTTTCCCTGACCGCAACCATTGTGTAGCCGAACTTGGATCTTTCAAGAATCTTGAAGACAAGCACGACTGCAAATACAACGATTGCGCAGAAGTAGTAGAGGGAAACGCCCTTAAGCTTTAGGCTTCCAAGGTAGAGTGCCGAAATCTTGTTGATTCCGTTGTATCCTCCAAGGAGAACTTTTCCAACATGCCATTCGGGACCTGCTGTCTGTCCAAAGAATGTGGAGAGTGCAAGGGTGATGCACTGAGTAAGGATACCTACGAAAACATCGTTTACCCCACCGTAGAACATGAAGTAACCGAGGATAAGGGCAAAGAGCCATACGATTGCAATTGCTATCAGGGCTGCCAGTGGTGTCAGGGAATGGAGTCCCATGTTTCCTGAAATTATGGCATAGCCGTAAGCGCCAAGACCGTAGAAAGCTGCCTGTCCAAAACTGAAGGTTCCGCAGTAACCCCAGATGAACACAATGCTAAGACACAACAGAATGCTGTTGAAGAAGTTTGTATAGATCTGAATTTTATATGCTGAAGTTGCAGCAGGCAAAATCATGAATAACGCAAACATGAGCACTGCAACAAGGTTTTCCGATTCGCTTCTAAATGAGCGGCCAATTGATTTCAAGTTCATAATTAAACCCCCTTGCGGATTTTTTCAACGAGACCAGAGAATCCGCCTGGAAGAACACGGATACAGATGATTGCTGCAACGAGCATTGCAATCTTTCCGATAAACTGTCCCTGCTCGAGAGAAACGATACCGCTGATGATTCCAAGAACTGTTCCCGAAAGGAATGTACCGATCAACGGATTTCCGCCGCCGACTACGACAGTTGTGAATGCCTGGATGATGAAGCTGTCTCCAAGAATAGGAGAGACAGCCATTACAGGTGCATAGAGGGCACCGGCAAGGCCTGCAATTCCTGCACCGATTGCAAAGGTCATTGAATATTCAAAACCTGTGTTGATTCCAAGTGCCTTTGCAACTTCCGCATTCTGCATTGTTGCGCGGGAATAAAGACCGAACTTCGTGTAGTTGAAGAACATGTAGAATGCAACAAGCATCACGATGGAAATCAACACAAGGACAAGACGGTATACTGAAAGAACATTTCCTCCCAAAGTAACCGAACCCAACGGCATTGATACGGATGGCATTGTCGAACCGAAAATAATCTGTATCAGCTGCTTCATTACAAGACTCATGCCGTATGTGATTACGATTGAATCCATTGGCCTTGAATGCAGCTTTGAAATGATTAGCTTGTGAATCAAGATACCGAATAAAGTTACACCCAGAACGGCAATCAGAACGCTCGGGATAAATGGAACTCCGTGAAGAGCGCTGATTGTAAAGATGTAGGCACCGAGCATTATGAATTCTCCGTGTGCCATGTTGATGATGTTCATCATTCCGAATATAACTGCCAGACCGATGGAACTAAGAATCAGAAAACTGAAACTGTCTATGATCTGGTAAAGATAAGAAACCATTATATCCATTTATGACCCCCTGATAGTGAAATGGCGCGTTAAACCCTGGATAAACTTTGGATTCAACACGCCATTGTGTTCAATAAAACTCTTCCTTTATATTTGACTTACCTTAGTTTCCGTCAGGAGTGTACTGAAGGTTCTTAGCGTTCTTTCCTTCTTTTGCAAGGTCAACGCCAAGGCTTTCGATGAAGCTTGATTTAACACCCTTGAAAGTGTTGATAACTTTAAGTGTGTGATCCTTTTCAACCTTACCTACAGCAATGTCACGGATTGTGTGGTGGTCCTTTCCGTTAACAACTGCCATTCCGCCTGGACCGTCAAAGCTTACTCCGCTTTCAAGGGCAGAAATTACTGCTTCAACTTCTGCTGTTCCTGCCTTTTCAACGGCTGCCTTGTAAAGGTAAACTGATGTGTAGCAAGATTCAGCATCCCAACCCATGTACTTTACAGAAGGGTTTGCCGACTTGAGTGCTGCAGTGAACTTCTTTGCAGCGTCTGTTTCAACTTCTTCGTAGTATGGAGCACCAACATATACATCAGCCATTGCAGGTGGTGTAAAGAGCTTGTGTTCACCGTTGATTGCAAGGGCACATGTTGTAACGATTGGGATTTCAGCAAACTTGCTGTTTGACCACTGTTCGTAGAATGACATGTGTGCAGCACCTGTACAGAAAGAGATGATCATGTCTGGCTTTGCAGCGTTGATGTTTGCAATTGTTGAGCTGAACTGGCTTACACCAAGAGGGATGAATTCTGTCTTTACTACAGAACCACCGTTGCGTTCAACAGCCTTCTTTGCCCACTGTGATGAAATCTGACCGAAGTTGTAGTCAGCGGCGATGATGTAAACCTTAGCACCTGCTGGACATACATCCTTCATAAGATAGTCTACAGTCGGATCGATCTGCATTTCTGGGATTGGACCGCAGCAGAAAACATAGTGGCTTGCAACGCCGCCTTCATATTCCTGGTTGTAGAAATAGAGTGTTTCGTTTTCTTCAAAGATTGGACGGATTGCTTCGCGTGATGCGCTGGAAATACCTGCGATTACCATGTCCACCTTGTCTTCAAGACAAACCTTTCTTGCCATTTCCTGGTAAACTGTGTTGTCTGTCTGTGTATCGTACTGGATGAGTTCAACCTGCTTTCCGTTGATACCGCCTGCAGCATTGATTTCATCAACAGCAAGCTTTGTTCCGATTGAAGCCTGGATACCGTAGCTAGAAAAGTCTCCGGTAACGTCTGTAAGAATTGCAATCTTGATCTTGTCAGATGCAGCCTTTTTTCCCGAACAGCCTGTAAAAGCCATAAGGCCAGCTGCCAAAACACCAAGTGCAACCTTTGTCATTCTCTTCATAATTTTACCTCTCATTGTTTATTATCACCCTTTAGATGACCGACCCTCTAAATGAGCCCTTTTGCCTGTACTGAATCCACAATCAACTGAACGCAGTTCTCAATTCCAAGTGACGATGAATTGAGACACAGATCGTAGTTCAGCGGATTGCCCCACTCCTTTCCAGTAAAGTATTTGAAAAAGTCATAGCGGTACTTGTTTGTCTTTGCTATGAGCTTTCTCGCCTCACTTTCACTGATGCAGTTTCTGTCCATGATGTTTTCCACGCAGTATTGTTCCGAGGCTACTACATTCACCTTCACAACATTAGGGAATTCATCAAGGATGAAGCTTCCTGCGCGTCCCACCACAATGAAGGGTTCTCCCTGATTGTAGATGTCGCGAAGGACCTTGCTCTGATATTCAAAAAGATTTTTGTTTGACAAAAAATCTTCATGACCTGGTGCATATACTTCACCGCGGTATGCGGCCGTACTCTGGCGGAAAATCTTTCTGTTCAGCTTTTCATCCATAACATTGAACAGAGCTTCACTGATTCCGCTTTCTGAAGAAGCGATGCTCAAAAGTTCCTTGTCGATGAATCGAATGTTGAGCTTCTGTGCAACACGGCGGGCAATTTCACCACCGTCGCTTCCCAAAGTTCTTGCTATTGTAATTGCATATCTCTTTGCCATTTTCTCACTCCCTTACATTACCAGCGGGTCATACCACAGAGGCTGCCTCATGGAAACAAGATCCTTCCTGCGGACTACATTTGTCGGATATACAGAATCAGGAGAGTTGCCTGTATCAATTGTCATCGAGGCAAGTTCTTCCCTGTCTGCACTGCAGATCCTTTCGTCGCGAGGGAACTTGAAGGTATCAGGACCAAAGATTCCGCTGCGTCCAAAGGCCTTGTCAGAAACTGCATTTGCAAAAAGCATGTAGCAGTTGTTTTCTCCACCGCGAACCCTCCACAAGTGCCAGTGGATTGTCGAATATCCCTTTGGAATCGGATAGTTGTGTCCGGCTTTTGTTCCACGAAGTCCATAAGGATTTGGACAGTCAGCATTTGAAGGAGCAGCCAGAATGTCGCACCCCTTGAGGGCAAGGATTCTTCCTGTTTCAGGAAGCAGGGCATCCGAACCGATCATGAGTCCGACTCTTCCGCAAGGAATGTTGCAGTAAACAAAACCAAGGTTTCCTTCCTTTGCCCATTTCTTATCTTCCTCATTAAGATGGATTTTCCTGTACTTGCCTTCAAGTCCGTGCGGACCAACCATGAAAGCGCTGTTGTATTTTTCGCTTCCGTCAACTTCAGCAGCACCGAAAACGATGTAGATTCCGTTTTTCATTGAACAGTCGATCAAGGCATCGATTTCTGCACAGCCTTCCGAAATTGGGGAGGCTTCCGAACAGAGTGCAAGTTCAGGGAACACTACCAGTTCGCTTCCCGACATTGCTGCTTCTTCGGATTTTGAAATGATCTTTTCAAGGTTTGACGCAACATCAGAAGAAGGCTGCATCTGGCATACACTCACAAGGCTCTTCTTTCCTTTTGGAAGAGGATCGTGTCCGTAAAGCGGATGGAAGTCCAATGGGTTCCAGAGGTATGGATCCCTCAGAAGGTCCATGTACTGTTTTGGACGGCGGCTTTCGAACTTTGCCATTCCGTTTTCAAATTTCTTTTCCCGTGCTTTTTCAAGGCTCACTGTTCCGTATACGATTGTCTCTTCGCTGTCGCAGTAACTCTGAAGTGTTCCGTCCGGATTGATGAGGCAGCTTCCACCAGAAAATTCCACCGTTCGTTCAAGGCCGATTCTGTTTGACTCAAGAACATAGCAGCCGTTCTCATAAGCCCTGTTAATCCAGTATGGAGCTGGTGTTTTTTCTGCAAGCCAGTTTGAAATATGTACGATTACATCTGCACCGCGCACCCCTTCCAGGCGGGCAGTTTCAATGAAGTGTATATCCATGCAGATGAGCATTCCGATTTTTCCGATTGGAGTATCAAAGACAACATGGTCAAGGTCACCCTGCTTTGTCCATTTTGGTTCGGAAATGTATCCGTGGGTTTTTCTGTGGGTACCCACAACTCCGTCAGGACCGATGAGGGCTGCACTGTTATAGTATGCCCCTGTCTTTGTGTTGACTTCAGGCATACCAACTACAATGTAGCAGTCGTATTTCTTTGCAATGTTTCCGAACAGGTCAGTTGTTGGCCCCGGAATCGGTTCAACATAAGGTTCGACTTCTTCCCTGTCGTACCAGCAGTAACCTGTAGTTGCCATTTCAGGAAGTGCAATAAGTTTTGCCCCGTTCTTTGCAGCTTCTTCCACAAGTGCATACTGCTTTGTAAGGTTGCTCTCCTTCTCGAACATTTTAGGTTCGCAGTTGATTGCCGCAACCTTGTATTCTGTAAGTGCTTCTTTCATTTTCGACCCCCGTCTTTAGAAGATGGCCAAAGATTACTCCAAAAAAAGCACTGATAATTATAGGTTTTGGTCAGATTTTATATGAAAAATTTCACATTCCAACTTTTTTCCTATTCTTTAGAATAAACCACAGGAGTCTTTCCCGTCTTTTCCTTGAAGAGCCTGCTGAAATAGGCAACATCCTCAAAGCCAAGCCTTGCTGCAACCTGGTTCACCTTGTATCCGGAACAGCGCAGAAGAATCTTTGCCCTCTCGATCTTTACAAAGGAGACGAAATCGATGAAGCTCATGCCTGTTTCCTTCTTAAAAAAAGTGCTCAGGTATTTCTTGTTCATGAGGAAGTCCCGGCTTATGTCTTCAAGGCTGATTGCATTCTCAATGTTTTCAAGAATGTAAACGCCGATGTTCTTGAGCACCTGGTTTTCCGTATTCAGGTTGAACTTGTTGAATTCGTTGTATATTTCCTTGATCCTGAACCTGGCCTCTTCGACAAGTTCCTCCATGGAATTGAAAAGCCGATTCCTTATGCTGGCAATTTCATCCAGCATCGAGTACTTGTTTATGTAAGGCTTTGATTCAAGGCATTTGTTCGAAATGTATTTGAGGATGTGGTTGAATTCGATCTCAAGTTCCATAATCGAAAAATCCTGCTGCTGGATGTATTCCATGAATTCATAGATGACACCGTCAATAAGCCATGCGCTGCTATTGATTGCCTTCACGATGGAATCCGCCTTAAAGGACCAGAAATAGTCGTGCTTCCTTTTTGACTCGATGAATTCCATTGCCCTTGAAATGCTTGACGAAATCTTTTGTTCTTCCGCCGGTTTCAGAATGTAGTCGAAGACCCCGTTGCGGAGCCCTTCGACAGCATAGTCGAATTCTGCAAACCCGGAGATAAAAATCACGACGGGACAAAGGTTCTCCCTTTTGATTTCCTTGAGGAGTGTAATTCCGTTCATTTTAGGCATGTTGATGTCCGTAAGGCAGATATCGACTTTTTCTTTCTTCAGGATTTCCAAGGCTTCAAAACCGTTCTGGGCTTCACCCACGATTTTAAAAATTTTTTTATTGCTGAAAAAATTAAGTCCCGCAATCTGTTTCCGGCAAAGTCTGTTGTCATCAACAATCAGAATTGAATATGTTGGCATCTAATACTCCCAAAAAAAAAGCGACACGCACAAAAAGTACGCATCGCCTTTGACACTGTCTTAAGGAGGATTATAAATTCATAACAGTGCTTGCACTTGTATTTTTAAGCAAGACCAATTGCTTATAACCGATTTTTATAACTCTTCGTCATCTGCATAAAATTCTTTTGGCTCCGCAATCTTGGAATAGGCAATAGGCCTTCTGTCCTTGATCATGTTAAGTCCAAAGAATCCAACATGCATTGCATCATAACGGTCTTCCTGAATGCTTTCAGTTTCGTAGTAAACGATGCCTTCCTTTGTTCCTGTGGAAGCGACGATTTCACCGCGTGGATTTACAATGTTGCTGTTTCCAAAGTAGTTGCCCATTCCTGTAATTCCAACCTGGTTTGCAGAAATGAAGTAGCAGCAGTTTTCAAGGGCACGGACACGGTCATAAAGATCATAGATGTAGAAAGCCCTGTCCTTGTCGATGTCTTCAGGCTTTGATTCAAATGTATCATAACCCCATGCAGTAGACATGACGATTACTTCGGCACCCTTGAGGGCAAGGGTTCTTGTGCTTTCAGGGAAAGACTTGTCGTAGCAGATGAGCATTCCGATCTTTCCGATGGATGTATCGAACACCTTGAATTCATTTCCCGGAGTGTAGATGTGAAGTTCATCAAAAGGATTGTGAACCTTGCGGTAGTTTCCAACAAGACCTTCCGGACCAACAAGAGCCATTGAATTGTAGAGAACCCAATCCTTTTCCTTGTCCTTTTCCGTATATCCAAAAATTACATAGATGTTCTTTTCCTTTGCCTTCTGCATGATGGCCTTGAAGCATTCGCCCTCGCCAGCAATTTCCGAGTTCTTGTACTGGTACATGAAATCCGAGCTTTCCATCTTAACAAGGCTTGTAAGATATCCCTGAAGACTCTGTTCGGCAAAAACTACAAGGTTAGATCCATTTGCAGCCGCCTCATCAATGTATTTGAAATACTTTTCCAAGTTCTTCTTCTTGTCAAATACACAGTTAATTGCTGTAGTTGCCATCTTAATCATAATCGTACCTCTCGTAGAAATTAAGTATGGCAAGTTTATATATCATCCAAGCCAGAAAAGTGATGGAATTTTTCCATTTCCCATATGAAAAAAGTCAGGTTCGAACCCCCATCGTAACTGTTGTCAACTCCTTTTAAGAAACTAAAAAAGCCTGCCGGAGCGGAGGTTCGTATCAAACTGCGACTTGAGACAGAGTCTCACTGGAGCATGCTTGATGTGGTTCTTCGCGCAAGGCAGGTTTTGCTTTTCCGCCCCCACACTCAAGATGATGTCAATTTCCTTTTAACAGCTAAAAAAAGCCTGCCGGAGCGAAGGTTCACATCAAACTGCGACTTGAGACAGAGTCTCACTGGAGCAGGCTTGATGTGGTTCTTCGCGCAAGGCAGGCTTTTTTTATTTATTTTACAAGCAGGAAATTGACATCATCGCAGACCAGCCATGCACCGTTGGCTCCGTCCTTTGCGAACTCTGCCGCCATGCGGACTTTCACCACTACGGTGTCCACTGAATCATCAACCTTAACCGAAGGAATTTCCACGCGGTCAAATTTCTTCCACTGGTTCGGAATCGTTGCATCAGCCTTCAGCACATCTTTCTTTCCGTTCTTTCTGTTGATTTCAACCGTAAGGCAGGTTCCGCTTGGGTTCTTTATTCCGGTTCCTTCAAAAGATGCAAAGCACTTGTATTCGCCCTTATCAAGCCCCTTAAGTTCCTGGCTCAAGGTAAAATCAAAATTGTCAGGTTCCCAGCCCGTCGCATAGCAGAGGCCTTCCTTTGCATTCTGATTGTTCTTGTCCACCTTTGGATTTCCCTTGCCAAGGTCGTTGGTCACGGTCCATCCTTCAAGACTGCCCTTCTCAAAATTTCCGTTTGCAAGGAAGTTGCTTGCCGTAACATTTACATAGCAGTTAACGTCATCGCCCTTCTTTGTCTTTCCCGTAACCTTGTATTCCCCAAAGTCCGGATGAATGAGGACTGCTTCCGCCTGACCCCTGTGCCAGTCAACCGCTTCGTCCACAATGGTTCCGTCGTTGTAGGCAACCTTTGCAGTTGCAGGCAGTTCATTCTGCTTTCCGTATGCAAATTCAACGCGAAGGTCTTCTATGTGAACAACCTTAAGCTCACCCTTTGAACCCGTGCGGGCATAGTTCCACACATTGATGCTGTCCAGAACCTTTCCGTCAAAATCAAAGAAAGCCTGATTGTCCCAGGTTCCGCCGTTGACTGCAGACTTCACTTCCTTGTCGTAACCGCGGGCATTGAAAGTTGCCCAGCCGCTTCCATACTGTGCCCAGCAGTTCTGGTTGTATGCTAGAACCTTTTCCGCATCATCCTTTGAAAGATCAAAATGCTTTGGCGGAATCCATGCAGGTTCCCAGTAGAACACACCGATTCCGGCACCCTTTACCTTTGCCACGGCCTCGATTACATCGCGAACAGCAATCGCCTGTCCTTCAACAGTAAGTGGATATTTGAATTCCTGGTTTGCAGACATTGTTGAAACAACATTGCCGAATCCGTCTCCGTCAGCATCGGTAAACGGATAGGAAACTTCCATGACCATGACTTTCTTGCTGTAGAAATTGGAAAGCTTGCGGAGAACAACCGAAAGTTTCCTGACATCCCCGTGCCAGTACGGATAGTAGGAAGTTCCAAACACATCGTAATCAACCCCGTACTTTTCAAGCAATGAAGCCTTGTGTTCAAGATAGCCTTCCGAAAGCGGGTCCGTATAATGAACGGCAATCTGAATGTTTTTGTCAAAGGCACGCACTGCTTCCGCACCGGCCTTTACAAGGGTACAAACCTGTTCGTCGTAGATTTCACCGCAAAGGCCGTTGTTGATTTCATTTCCCACCTGAACCATGGAAACCTTTACGCCTTCCTTCTTCAATTTCTTAAGGCTGTCGGTTGTAAAGTTTTTTATTGCATCCTGCTTTTCTTCAAGGCTGAATTTTTCCCATCCCTTTGGAGCGGTCTGCTTGTTAGGGTCTGCCCAGAAATCCGAATAATGAAAATCGATGAGGACTTTCATACCGGCCTTTGTCGCCCTCTTTCCAAGCTTGCACGCAACTTCAATGTCATTGGCACCGCCGCCATAAGTCCTTCCGTCTTCAGTATTCGGATTGTTCCATACACGGATGCGGACAGCATTTGCCCCACCTGCCTTAAGGAGTGCAATTGGATCAGCAGGAATTCCTTTAGCGTCATAGAACCTTGCACCGCCAGCTTCAACAGAAACCAGGGAAGAAACATCCACGCCCATAAAAAAATCTTCCGGAATATTGCTTACTGGAAGAACCGTGATTTTTTCAGCCGAAGGATTCACTGTCGTCGGAGATTTTTTCAAGTTGCAGGAACTAAGGTTCACGAGGGTAAGTACGCCCGCAGCACAAAGTCCGGCATTCAGAATTGATTTTTTCATTCAGCACCCCAAAATACATAAAATTATCAACACGCGTTGACATATTTAAGTATACCACACCTTTTTGCTAATGCAAGATTTTCATTTTTCCTTTGGGCAATGATTTTGCGCAGCCACACCTAAGTTTTTAAAGTGACAGAACTCGTCACTTGCTGCATTTATACTGATGAACATAAAACCATGGAGGTACAGTTTATGGGATTTGGAAAAGGTTTGGTCGTGGGTACCATTATTGGTGTTGCCGGAACAATTGGCGCCGCACTTATTGCAAGCAGAGTTATTGATGTCGAAGAGGATTTTTTCGACGATAACGAAGATTCCGGTGATTCAGAAAACACTAAGGAAACAGACGATGACACTGCAGGGGAGGAACAGCCAGAAGAAGAGGAAAGCAAATCCGAAGTTCCGGTGGATGCCAATTAGTCCAGGAAACTAGGAAACAACAAAAGCCCCCTCGCGCTGTAGCTGATGTCAACTTCCTTTTAAGAAACTAAAAAAGCCTGCCGGAGCGAAGGTTCACATCAAACTGCGGCTTGAGACAGAGTCTCACTGGAGCAGGCTTGATGTGGTTCTTCGCGCAAGGCAGGCTTTTTTTATTTATTTTACAAGCAGGAAATTGACATCATCGCAGACCAGCCATGCACCTTTACCGAACTTTGCATATTCGGCCTTCATGCGGACCTTCACGATGACTGACTCAACCGTACCGTCAACTTCAATTGCAGGAATTTCAACCCGTTCAAACTTCTTCCACTGGTTCGGAATGTCTGCATTTGCCATGAGGGTTACGCTGCTGCCGTCCTTCTTTTTAAGTTCAACCATAAGGCAGGTTCCGCTAGGATTTCTTACGCCGGTTCCTTCAAAGAAGGCAAAACAATTGTAGGTTCCCTTTTCAACATTTCTGATTTCCTGCCAGATGGTGAAATCAAAGTTGTCGGGATCCCAGCCTGTTGCATAGAAAAGCCCCTGCTTTGCATTTTCATAGTTTCTTACAACTTCAGGCTTTCCCCTGCCCAGATCATTGCTTACATGCCAAGGCTTAAACTTTCCGCTTTCAAAGTTTCCGTTAACCAGGAGGTTGCTTCCAACAAAGTTCACCACGCAAGTTACATCATCGCCATTAACTGTTTTTCCCTTAGCCTTACATTGACCAAGGGAAGCATTCTTAAGAATCTCGTCAACTTCTGTCCTGTCCCATTCAACGGTTTCGTAAACATTGGAGCCGTCGTTATATGTTACTTTTACTTTTTCAGGAAGTTTGTTCTTTCCATTTCTTTCAAAATTTACTGTAGGCTCATTTACGCGGACAACTTTTCTTTCTCCTACAGAACCAAACTTTGCATAGTTCCATACATTGATTCTGTCCAGAACATTTCCGTCAAAATCAAAGAAAGCCTGGTTGTCCCATTTTCCGCCGTTAACCTTTGATTCTACTTCCTTGTCGTAACCGTGGGCACTGAATGCAGCCCAACCGCTTCCGTTCTTAAGCCAGCAGTTTGAGTTGTATGCAAGAACAAGGTCAGAAGCAATTTTTGTAATGTCGTAATGCTGTGGAGGAATCCATGCAGGTTCCCAGTAGAATACGCCGATTCCAGCACCCTTTACTTTCGTAACTGTCTCAATTACATCGCGGACTGCAATTGCCTGTCCTTCAACAGTAACCGGATAATTGAATTTCTGATTTGCATCGGAAGTTGAAGCAAAGTTTTCGTAGCCGTCTCCATCACTGTCTGTAAACGGATATGCAACTTCCATTACCATCACTTTCTTGTTGTAGAAATTCGCAATCTTTCTAAGGACAACATAAAGCTGCTTAACATCCCCGTGTAGATATGGGTAGTAGGAGATTCCGAAAATGTCGTAGTCAACCTTGTTCTTTTCGAGCATGGTTGCCTTGCCTTCAAGATTATTCTCTGCAAGAGGATACGTATAGTGGAGGACAATCTTAATGTTCCTGTCAAAATCACGGACTGCCCTTGTACCGGCTTTAAGGAGATAGCAGACTTCAGTGTCGTAGATTTCGCCGCAGAGTCCATTGTTGATTTCATTTCCAACCTGGACCATGGAAACCTTTACGCCAGCCTTCTTGAGTTTAGTAAGGCTGTCGATTGTAAATTCCCTTATGGCAGCCTGTTTCTTATCAAGCTTGAAATCCTTCCATGCCTTTGGAGCGTTCTGCCTTTTTGAATCAGCCCAGAAATCCGAATAATGGAAATCGATGAGGACTTTCATTCCAAGATCTGTGGCCCTTTTGCCAAGAACACAGGCAGCGTCTATGTCATTGCCGCCGCCGCCATAAGTTCTTCCGTCTTCTGTCTTTGGGTCATTCCATACGCGGATACGAACCGAGTTTGCTCCACCCGCCTTAAGAAGGGCAAGTGGATCTGCAGGCTTACCGTCTGCACCATAGAATTTTGCACCGCTTGCTTCAACGGAAAGAAGGGAAGAAATATCAACACCCATCATGAAGTCATCAGGGATATCGCTTACAGGAAGAACAGAAATCTTTTCCCAGGATGGATTTACTGTTGGAACATCCGGCTTTGCAGAACAGCCAGACAAAAAAGAAAGGACAAGAGTCCCTGCAATACAGAGGCTGAACATTGAAGTATTTTTTTTCATGAAATCTCCTTGAATTGTTTTCAACCGCTTGAAGTCTACCATATATAAACTTTTAAGCAAATAATGGGACCATTTTCTTTTGCCTTAAAGTGAAGTAACCTTTACCCGCATATCCTGGTTTTACAAGTATATAAATTATTGAATTTAAAATATAATCCCTTCCTAATGAAAAGAACATTTTTATCGGCAGTTTTATTTTTCTCATTTTTCCTTGTACACGCGGAGAAAATTCCCTTCAGATACATCACCCCAGACCATGAAACAATCCTTCCGATAGAATGGAATGAAAAATGGTTTGGACAGGAAACCTCCTACGAATACCACCACGGCATTGCAAGAATCGCCTGCCTTATGTCTGCACTTTCCTACGACACGGAGATGCTTGAAACAAACTACCGATTGTTAGGTATAAAAGAAAGGGACCTTTCCCTCAACTATGAAGTGGATTACACCGATTCCCTTTGGGGAAACGACCAGTGCGCCTTCAGCATCGCATCAAAAAACATCGGCAGTTCTCACGGAATACAATCGTTAGTTATCGTAAACATCCGCGGAACCCCCTTAAACGCAAACGAATGGTTGTCTAACCTGAACATAAACGACACTACACAGACAGAAAACACCATCCACAAGGGATTCGGAAAGGCGGCATCCATCATCCATACCGCACTCATTTCATATCTCCTCAGGCATAAAATCGACCCCACCGATTCCTTCATCCTGATTACAGGGCACAGCCGAGGGGCAGCCGTTTCTAACCTGCTTGCAAAAACCCTTTATGACGACGGATTCTTCAAACCCCAGAACACCTATGTGTATACTTTTGCCGCTCCAAATGTAACCACCTCCCCTGAATCAAAAAACAGGGAATACGGTTTCATCTGGAACATTGTAAATGCAGAGGACATAGTCCCAACCCTTCCTTTTTACAGGAACAACTGGCGCTTCACCAAATACGGCCATACCCGCACACTGCTCAACTATGCCAACAGCGACCAGGAAAAATTCGTCAACGATGTTCTTCCTAAAATCAATGGACTGTACGGAAGTTTTTTTGAAAGGGATTACTGTCCTTTCTATACGGGACCTTTCATTCCAATCTACATCACAAGGGTTGTATCCTACTATGTAGGGAATGTTGAAAAATTCTACAATGGATTTTCCGGACTTCATCAGAAAGCCGTGAACCTCATGTACAAGATATTCCCTTCGATTGAAGACGACATAAAGGAAAAGAAAAACAATAGAAAATCAAGGTTCATGGAAAAGATGAAGCAGAGCATCAACGAAAAGCGCCCTGGTTTTACAGAATATATGGCCAATGCCTTTACGGACATGCACCAGATCGAAACCTACCTTTCCTTCCTTCTCGTTACGGAAGAGGAACAGACCTACTCCGATTTGGATTACACCCTGGTAATTATAGAAGGGGCCATTGAGGCAGCAGTTTACGACGAGAACAAAAAAATGTTCCTTGAAGTTGTCGAAGGCCTTGTGGGCATTGAACGCCAGACAATTCCGGTTGCCGCAATTCCAACCGCCAGCAAGCAGCTTCTTGTAGGCGTTCCTTCCAACATGGATTTTGAAATGTTCATTACCGACGATACCGTTCTTCTTTCTCCGGCAAAAGTCCGCCTTGAACACTTCAACTCAGCCGGAGTCTATCAAAGCACCACCGAAGCGCAGAGGATTTACCTTAATAAATATTACGGAAGCAAATTCAAGATCGGCAAAAGCACTTTGGGAAAACCTGGAGTTCGTGAAGAAAGGACGACTTACAGGGAAAGGTCTGAACTTATGGAACTTGCAGATCTTTCGCCAAGCTACACCGTAAGGATTTATCCGGAATTATCATTCGGAACCAACTGCAACCTTAGCGCTGGATTCCATTACGGCATTCCGGTCATCTACGGAACCGCACTACTTAACTGGGACCTTTCAAAATGGAACAGTGGAATTGATTTTGTAGGGGGCATAGGCCACAAGACCGCATTGTACGGAAGGTATTCCCTTGATACGGAAATCCTTGGAAAGGCCTGCATCTTCTCTTCAAGTGCAGATGCAAAGGACAGGGCTGCCTTGGTTCCGGAACTGAGGCTTTCCCTGTCAAAAAACCTCCTTGGAAATTCCAGCGGCTTCGTTGCCTTTGCCTTCGACCTGCAGTCAAAGAATTACAACGACGATGCATTCAAATCCAGTGCCAGAAAAAGAACAATTTCCGGCATCGAACTGAATTCAAAATACAAGGTTTACCCTTCAATCCAGTTTGGGCTCAGGTTCTAGGATCCATAAAGCCTAATGGAAGTATACGATTCTGTAAGTTCCGGATATTCCGAAACCAGCCTTCCTGTAGGCATTGTAGGCAGCCATGTTTTCCTGCCTTACCAGAAGGGTTGCCTGGCGCCCTACTTTTTCCGCAATGAGGGCTATCCTGTTTACCAGAGCAGTTGCATAGCCTTTGCCGCGAAAATCGCTCTGGGTGTAGACTCCCGAAATCTGAATCACCTTGCTGGAGAACATGTTTATGTTTGCCTTTGTGTAGATTGAATCTTCATCGCCCAGTGCATAGACCGTGTTGTTCTTTACGGCCTTGTCCAGGTTCATCCTTTCCATTGGCAAATTGATCTGTTTCCACGGGGGAAGAACTTCCTCAACGCAGAAACCTGCCTGCAACGGCATCAGCTTTTCGCAGTCTTCCATCTGGCATACAAAAGTTTTTGGAGCGCTTCCGTCTATATAGACCTGACCGCCATATTCCATAAGGAACATGTTCCTGCAGTCCTTTTCCCTATAATTTCCCTTGAGGATTTTTTCCATTTTCAGTACATCGCTTTCTTCACCGTGGATGCAGAAAACTTTCTTGTCCTTTATGAAATCAGAGACTACTGACTTTATTTCTTTTGTCCATTTTGGAATGCAGCAGACAAAGGAATGTCCCTTTGAAAAGGAAAACACTCCAAGAATCTTACCGTCACAAACGGCGTAAACCCCTTCATCCTTCGTAAGAATCTTTTCATAGAGGGTGCTGCAGAATTTTTCATGGGGCAGAACGAATTTTTCCAGTTCCGGGAAAATCTGATCCTGTCCGATTGCGTGAACAAGTTTAACCGACATCTTTTCTTAAAATCGACCGACTTTTCAGCCAGCCTATTTTTTTCTCTCCTTAACAAAAGCATTGCCGAAGCCCTTCATTTCCAGCTGTTCAACCAGAGAAGGAACATCCTTTCCATCAACTTTTATAACTGCAACCTTGGTATTACTACCTGATTTTTGAATCGCTACATTCTTGAATTTTGCCCTGGCAATTTTCCTTGCATATTCACGGGCATTGTTTTCGTCGGAGAAAGCGCCAAGCTGAATGTCATAGAGCTGTCCCTTTTTAAGGACAACCTGGGTTTGGGCCTGAGCCTTTGCCGTGCTTCCCTTTGAAGGAGTAAGCGGAATCTTCTGGGCCTTTTTTGCAGAGACTGCACTCTGCTTTGTGTTTGGACCCATTTTCACAATGTGGATTTTGACTTTTGCGGTACCGGTTTTGATCATGCCAAGCTTTACTGCAGCACCCTTTGAAAGGTCCACTTCGCGCCCTGCAACAAAAGGTCCCCTGTCGTTTACGCGGACATCAACGCTTTTGCCGTTGGCATAATTTGTGACTCTGATGATTGTATTGAAAGGAAGTGTCTTGTGGGCGCAGGTCATGTCATACATGTTGAACCTTTCGCCGTTGGCAGTCTTGCGCCCGTGGAATTTTTCTGCGTAATAGGATACCACAACCTTGTCTTTATAAAGCTCAAGGCCAAATGCACCGGACAAAAAAAATACCGACATCAAGAATATGACAAACTTCCTCATACTCTCATTGTCGGTCTCTTTTAAGTTAAAATTAATAAAAGACTTAAGTTTTAATAAACATTATTACCCGTAGGCAGATTATGCAATGAAAAAAAATCTGCACAAGCGAAGCGCGGAAGCTTTTTTTCAGGGCGGAATCTGCCGAGAGGGTAATCTCTTTTTTTAATTTTTAAGGTTTTATTTTTTAAGGAGTGCTGCGAAAGGATTGTATGTTTCGCCGTCATCATCATCCCTGTGTGACGACATGTATTCCTTTGCGTTGTCCTGTTCTTCGTTTGAAACAACTGTGCTCAAAGAAATGCGCTTTTCTTCTGTATCGATTTTTTCGATGATAACGTCGAGGGCATCACCAGGATTGAAAACCTTCTTGAGGTTTGTGTTGCGTTCAACATTGAGCTTTGAAACATGAACGAGACCGTCAACGCCGTCTGCAAGGTTTACGAAAACACCAAAGTCTGCAACGCGGCTGATCTTTCCTTCAATCTTGTCACCAACGCTGAACTTGTCTGCAACTGAATCCCATGGATCGGCTTCAAGTTCCTTTGTTGAAAGTGAAACCCTTTCGTGCTTCCAGTCTGCCTTGATGATCTTTGCTGTGATTTCCTGACCAACTGAAAGAACATCTGCAACGCTGCTTACGCGGGTGCGGCTGATTTCTGAAACTGGGAGGAGTGCCTGGAATCCGTTAAGGTCGATGAATGCACCGTAAGATTCAATGGACTTAACTGTACCTGTAACTGTCATTCCAACTGTGTACTTTTCAGCAAGGGATGCAAGTTCTGCACTTGCCTGTTCTTCAAGGAGAACGCGGTTTGAAACAACGATGTTCTTTCCGTCGTTCTTGAATTCTGTAATCTTGAACGAAAGGTGCTGTCCAACATATTCTGCAGGTTCCTTTCTCTGGCGGTAACCCATCTGGCTGAAAGGACAGAATGCGCGGGTTGTTCCCAGCATAACTTCGAAACCGCCCTTGATTTCTCCCTTAACTGTTCCTTCTACAGGAATGCCGTTCTTGTATGCGTTTTCAAATACCGAGTTGTCACCCTTTGACTTGCTTCCTGCAATCTTTGTTGTAAAGTGAAGTTCTTCGTGCTTTCCGCCAACAAAGTATACCTTGATCTTGTCGCCTTCCTTTACCGTGATGTTTCCGTCTGCATCCTTGAAATCTGCAACATCAACGAAACCTTCGCTCTTAAGTCCAAGGTCGATGAATACTGTGTCGCCACTGATTGCAACAACTGTAGTTTCTACAAGCTGTCCTGGTTCATATAATCTTTTCATTTTCTTTCCTTTGGTACGATTTATTTTCATGCCATTATAGATGGATTTAAAAATATTGTCACCCATCCCGCTTGTCATGACGAAGCTATCCTGTATGTCTTATAATTTTAGGTCGAATGCCGAGTTTAATTTTCTTGATGCCTTCAGTCCTGCACAATCTATAAATTTTCACACGGATTCGAAAAATCTAACGATTTTTCTATAGAAGAGGAGACTCGACTGATTGAAGTCTTTCAAGAAAACTTTGAAGCATGATAATATACAAGTCAATTTTATAAAATTGAGAAAAATAAGATTTTGCGTCAGCAAAATCCAATCCGTGTGACAAATACTCTAAATTGAACCTTATTAAACCCCATACACTTCCCTTTTGTGCCTTGTACCTATCTGATAGAGCGCATCCGCCAGGGCAACATCCGGATTCAGCTTCTTGAATTCCTTCAGGTCCACGCTGAACCTTCCCATGGAAAAATGATTCAGAAGGTAGACCTTTTCCCACACAGGACTGGTCCCGTAACTTTCCTTAAGCTGGTCCTTGTACCCAAGAAACACTCCGCCTTTCTTAAGCTCGCTGTGACCGACAAGCCAAAGCTGGGTGCCTGGCCCCAAGCCCATGTGAAGTTTTGCCGTAATCTCCGCGCACTTAAGCTGGCTCTGCTCAATCAGGTTCTTTATTTCTTCCCCGCCTTTTTTTGCAAGGTCCTTGAGCTGCTTTGTCTTTGCCGTATGAACCGGGGTCTTGTTCATGATGATGGTCTTTTTGCGGAAGTCCATGTTAAGTTCGGGATTTTTCTTAAAGAAGTTTTCTGCAACTATTCCGCTCTTGCCCACAAAATAGCGGTTGTTTTTTGAAAGCTGCTCGTCCTTGCCGGGATTGTCTCCTATTACAATCAGGTTGATTTCGTCTTCTTTTGTTATGTCATCGTAGGCCCTGTTGAACACAACGCTGGTTTCAACCTTGTAATCTGTACCCGCAAGTTCCTTCTGCAATGGTAACAGTTTTGGTGCCAGTTTGTTCCATTCATTGCACAGGCTTCTGTACTCATCCCTGAAGGTGACAAAAGCCTTCCACTGTTCATCTGTCATAAAATCTGTCTCCCTATAGACAAAAAATGGGTACAGAATCTGCACCCATAAATTCACACTAAACGCTTGTTTCCACTATCACAAGTCTGTCACACGGATTGGAAAATCTAACGATTTTCTCTACCCCTCTTCTTTCCCAACATTAACGAACTGAATTGCAGTTCGTTGAAGCGAAAGTTAGGCAGGTATAGATTACTAGGCTAGCAAATGCTTTCGCTTCCCCATTCCTGATAGTAGGCATCTATTTCCTTCATCAGGTCGTCTGTAAGAACTGTACCCTTCAATGCTTCTGTAACTTCCTTCATTGTTACGATGGCACGGGCTGGGAAACCGTACTTTTCTGTGATTGTATCAAGGGCACTCTTGTTGCTGTCGGCAGAGGCCTTTTCCATTCTGTTGAGGGAAACCATTTCGCCAACAACTGTAACCTTTGCCTGGCCTGTTACGATCGGATATGTTTCTTCAATTGACTTTCCGGAAGTAGTAACGTCTTCGATGATTACAACCCTGTCGCCGTCCTTAAGTTCGGAACCGAGGATTGCACCCTTGTCTGCACCGTGATCCTTTACTTCCTTGCGGTTAGAACAGTAGCGGATTTCCTTGCCATAAAGCTTCTGGTAGGCGATTACTGTTGTTACGGCAAGAGGAATACCCTTGTATGCAGGTCCAAAAAGGACATCGAAATCATCGCCGAAGTTGGCGTGGATTGCCTGTGCATAGTATTCACCCAGTTTTGCAAGCTGGCTGCCTGTAACATAGGCACCTGCATTCATAAAGAAAGGAGATTTTCTTCCGCTCTTGAGAGTGAACGAACCGAACTTCAAAACCTGGCACTGAACCATAAAATCAATAAAATCTTTCTTGTACTGTTCCATGGCCATTAGTGTATCACTTTTTCACTGTCATTGCGAGCCACCCGAACCATTGCGAGCCCACCGGGCGCGGCAATCCACGTGCCGGCAAGCAAGCCCTCCATCCACCCCCTAGTGACTAACATGACACAAAACGATAAAATGTCATACATAATTTTGGGAGGTTTCTTTATGAAAAAGACACTTTTTACAATTGCAGCAGCAGCTCTCTTTTCCGCAGCCGTTTCTGCACAGGTTCTTCCATCACCACAGATGAAGAATACACTTTGGACAGGTTTCGGAGATTCCTTTGCCGGTGACACTGTACTTTACGGTATTACAGACACAATGCAGGCTCGCTTCGACAAGTACAACTTTGTCATTGAAGGCATGCTCAATACAAGTTTGCTTGCAAACTACGACTACTTTGGAAAACTCGACAACTTTGTTTTCGGAACATCCAACCAGAACGCCCTCAACCTTCACTACGGAAGAAGAGCTGACAGAAACGGAAGGTCAAGCGAAGACACAAATTATGTCGGCAACTACGACAATTCCGTTAATTCACAGAACACACTCCAGGATTCCTACTATGTTAACTTCCTTTACCACATCAACGACAACTTTGATGTAGGTGTAGGAACAAAGCTCAACTGGCAGGTTGGTCCTTGCCCTCGCTACGGTGCATGGCTCTTTGAACCAGGCGCACACTCTCGTCAGGGTGGCTTCTCTACAGCATACGACGACAGGTCGGGCGTAAGGGCTCAGACTTCATCAGAAAATGTTGGTTCTTACAAATTCTATGTTGACGCTCCAGGTTCTGCAGATGTTGTCGGTTTCGTTCCATTTGCAAACAAATATGCAAAGCGTGCCCTTGGACTTCGCTTCAAGACATCAAAGAAAGACAAGATCGGACTTGAATTCGGCGTTGCAATCCCTAACGGATTCAACACAGACGATCCTGCTTCAAACATTGCAGCAAGAATCACTCCATGCGACTGGCTTTCTCTCAGCGCTGTACTCGAAGGTGCCTTTGACGAAAAGGCAAACTTCTACTCAGGTGCTACAATCGGCATGAAGAACTTTGTAATCGACGCATACATTGCTGCAGACAGCCTCTTCTCTGACCTTAAGGATGACGAAGCCTACGCTATCGGAGCTTCAATCACATTCATCATCCCATCAACAGACATCACTTTGAGGCCTGAAGCCGGACTCAACATCTTTGAAAACGACAACTATTCAACAGCCTTCTACACAGGATGTGAATTCGACCTTCCCCTTACAAAGGAATTCTCAATCAACCTTTGGGGTTCATTTGCATCTGGTTCAAAGGACAAAAGATGGAAGGATAATCCTGCAACAGACGACTGGGATGGTGGTAGAATCTTCAACTTCAAGCCTGGCGTAAAGTTCATCTACTCAAGCCACACAACATTTGATGCCTACATCAACCTTGAAAGCCGCACAGCCTTTGACGGATACAACAGAAAGTGCTGGTCAAGCGGTTTCTTCATGACATACATTTTCTAATCTGACCATCAGATAGAAATGAAAAGGACCTGAAAATCAAAAAGATCTTCAGGTCCTTTTTTTATTCCCTGCCACCGGTCACCTTATTCACCTGTATCTCAAATGCCATTTCAAGATTTTTCTTCAGCGGCTTGTACAGAGCCCTCTCCTCGATTTTTAGGAAGGCTGTGCGGCTTATGTTTTTTGCACCGTAACGGGCAATGTTATCCGTGTAGCACTGGCTGTCCACCATTACCCCCCCGCATTCTATGAAGGCTTTCATGAACAGTATGAAGGCGCTTTTGGAACTGTCCGTCGCTTTGGTGAACATGCTTTCCCCGCAGAACACGCTGCCCATAAGGACCCCGTAAAAACCGCCTACAAGCTCCTCTCCATTCCAAACTTCAAAACTGTGGGCATATCCCTCTTCATGGAATTTGCTGTAGGCTTCGATCATCATGTTTCCGATCCAGGTTCCGTTCTGCCCTTCCCGGCTTTGCCTTGCGCATTCGATCATGACCTGTGGAAAGGCCTTGTCCATGGTGTAAGTATATGGAGTATGCTTCAAAAATTTTGCCGCACTTTTCGGAATGTGAAAATCCTGGGGCATCAGGACAAACCTTGGGTCCGTAGAATGCCATACAACGGGATCCCCATCGTCTTCGCTGAACCAGGGGAAAACTCCCTGCATGTAAGCCGAATACAAAAGCTGCAGGTCTATGTCTTCCGTCACTGCACAGATGGAATCCCCGTACTCCGCATACAGGGTTCCAGGTTTGGGGAATTCATAAATTACGGTTGGGTCTATGAGTTCACCTTGCATTTAAGTTCCCCGTTTTCAACCACAACTTCCACCTTACCACCGTTAGTTAGCCTGCCGAACAGCAGTTCGTCAATCAATGGGGAAGCTATCTTTTCTTCTGCATAGCGCTGAATGTTTCTTGCACCGAATTCCGCACTCATGCCCTGTTCTGCAATGAAATCGTACACTTCCTGAGATGCAGTAAAGGAAATTTTCTTTGATTCCAGGCGTTTGGCAATGGCACCAACGGCTTTGCAGGCTATCCTTACGGCAATATCCTTTCCAAGGCGCTCAAAATACACGATTTTATCCAGTCTGTTCCTGAATTCCGGAGTAAAGGTCTTTTCAACGGCATCCTTCAGTACAAAACGGTCGTTAGTTAGCATGTCTTCAGAACCGCTGAAGCCCACGGCATTCTTGCCCATGTCGCTTGCACCGCAGTTGCTTGTAAAGATTATCAGGCAGTTCCTGAAGTCCGCCTTGCGCCCCTGGCTGTCCGTCAAGGTTCCGTAATCCAGCACCTGAAGCAGCGTATTGTAAATGTCCCTGTGGGCCTTTTCTATTTCATCAAAAAGGATTACCGCATGGTTTTCCTTTCTTACGGCTTCCGTAAGCACACCACCGTTTTCATAGCCTACATATCCCGGCGCCGAACCGATAAGGCGGCTGATGGAATAGGCTTCCTGATATTCACTCATGTCAAAGCGAAGGAGTTTTATGCCAAGTTTTTCTGCAAGCACCTTTGCAAGTTCCGTCTTACCGACTCCAGTTGGCCCAACAAAAAGAAAGCTTGCCTCTGGCTTTTCAATGTTACGGAAACCGGCCCTGGCCTTCTTTACTGCAGAGCAGATAAGGTCAACGGCGGCATCCTGTCCGAAAACTTCCGCCTTAATCTTCTGGTCAAAGTTGCGGAGGCTTTCCTTTTCTTTTCCGCTCATGTTTTCAAGAGGAACTTTTGCCGCCCTTGAAACCACATGACGGATTTCATTTACCGTTACCCTGCTCTTTCCATGAAGGCGGGAATATACGCCGCTTTCGTCAATTACATCGATGGCCTTGTCCGGAAGGCGCTTGTCGTTAAAGAAGCGCACCGAAAGGTCCACTGCCTGTGCAAGGCATTCAGGGGAATATTTTACCTTGTGGAATTCCTCGTACTTTGGAAGGATGCCCTTAAGTATTTTTATGCATTCGTCCCGGGTTGGTTCAAGAATATCAATCTTCTGGAATCTTCTTGCCAATGCCCTGTCTTTTTCAAAATTCTTTGTATATTCTTCAAAGGTTGTGGAACCGATGCAGCGAAGGTTTCCCTTGGAAAGGGCCGGTTTTAAAATGTTGGCCGCATCAAGGCTTCCGCTGGAATTGTTTCCCGTACCGGCGCCAATCATCGTGTGGATTTCATCTATGAAAAGAATGGCCTTCGGTTTTTTCTGAAGGGCTTCCACCAGTTTCTTTATCCTCTTTTCAAAGTCCCCGCGGAATTTGGTTCCGGCAACAAGGGAACTCATTTCAACAGAATAGATTTCAGCATCCTTAAGGTAGTCAGGAACATTTCCTTCCGCAATGCGCTGTGCAAGGCCTTCGGTGATTGAAGTTTTGCCGACGCCTGCATCGCCTACATGAAGGGGGTTATTCTTTGTCCTGCGGCACAGGATTTCAATTGTCCTTTCAATCTCTTCGTTGCGTCCTACCAGCCTGTCCAATTTGCCTTCCCTTGCCAGAGCGGTAAGGTTTACGGCATAGGCGGCAAGGCTGTCCTGATTGCCCTTTTCCATTGCTGCGGCTGCCTCTTCGGCAAGCTGTTCGAAATTCATTTTCGTAATGTTGAACAGTTCAGGATGGTCATGCTCAAACTGACGGGCTGCCAGAAGAAATTCCATGTTGATACCGTGTTTCTTCAGCATGAAGGAAGCATGGAGCCTTTTGTCAGATATCATGGAAAAAAGGTAGTGATACAAGGTTATTTCATTTGACTTTTCTTTCATGGCAATTTCTTCTGCCGAATCAAAGACTTCGTCAAACAAAACGCTGTGGGGAATCTCGTCCTCTTCCTCGTATTTTCTTTTTCCCGTCGGATTGTATTCTTCAAGATATTCCAGTACATCCTTTTCCAGGGATCCAAGGTTTATATCCGGGTTGATTGCAAAATGATTGATTGCCGAACTGTCCAGCATGCAGAAAAGGACAAGTTCAGGAGTTGCATATTCAAGGCCTTTTTCATAGACAACATCTTCAGCCTGTTCCAATACGCTTCTAAGTTCTTCTGATAATTCCATTAGTCTTCTTCCACCGTAATCTGTAAAGGAAATCCCTGGGCCCTTGCCTTGTTCTGTGCAGAGCGGGCCTTTGTTGCCGCAATGTCATAGGGATAGATCCCAGCAACACCCTTGCCGGACTTATGAATCTCAAGCATGACGGCGCTTGCCTCTTCAAAGGATTTGTTAAAGTCGTCCATCAAAACTTCAACCACGAATTCCATTGTGGTATAGTCGTCGTTGAAAAACAGGACCTTGTATTGAGGAGGAACATCGAATGCCACTTCCACATCTGAATCTGTCTGATCCGAAAACTGAGTGTTGCTAGCCATAATTAATATATAGGAGATTTATGCCTTGTTGGCAATCCATTGTCCGATCTTAACGCGGCATTCCCCGTCCTTAAGACCTTCTTCGATTTCTGGTAAAAGCTGAACCTTTCCCTTTTCAAACAGAAGGGCAATTGTAGAACCGTGCAGGTCAAAATATCCCTTTTCTTCGCCTTTCTTTACGGCACAGTTTTCGTGGTGGTTGATGATTCCGCCAACGCTGAAGGCACCGATTTCCACTGAAGCAACATCGCCGAAATTTTCCGTGTGAAGGATGTTCCAGCTGCGCCTGTTAAGGGTAAAGACCCTGTATTTTTCCAAAGCCAATGGCTGCACGCAGTAAAGCTTTCCCTTTATGAAGTGGTTGCTTTCAACGGTTGCATTGTCACAGAAAATGTAGCGGTGATAGTCAGTTGCACAAAGGCGGAATACAAGGCATTTGCCGCCGACAAATTTTTTTCCTGTCTCTTCATTCTGGAAAAAATCCGTAAGGCTGTAGTCTGCGCCCTTGATGCGGAAAGTGCTGTCTTCCTTGATGTCGTATGCAGTCAAAAGACTGTCGCATGGACTGATGAAGTGGGATGGATCTGAATCAAAGGAAACCGATTTTTTTTTACGTGTAAAGAAATCATTGAAGGAGCGGAATTTCCTTCCTTTCCATTCGTCCATATTGATTCCATTCTTTTTGATGAAAGGCTTGATTGCGGGAATGGAAAGAGGAGAGCGCAAAAAAAGACCAAGAAGGGCAGGGGTCCTTAAAGCAAGAATAATTTCAAGGAGCACTCTGCCTGGTTTTGTTCCGTAAAGGAATAGAACTGATTTGTCGTTTGGTTCTTTCTTCATAGTGAGCCTATTAACAGCAGACAATGAGGGCAACTATTTCTGCAATACCTACACAGATAAGGACAATCTTTCCAAGCATATTAGGCTTAATAAGCTTGAAAGGACTGATGAAGGCAATTCCGCAGACAATGAGGATGCCAGCTCCGACATATTCGCTGAAAGGCCTTCTTACCACGCTGCAGATATCATAGATTGCAGGAATGATGAGGGCAATTGAAGTAACAGGAAGCCCCTTGTAAATGTGGCGTTCTTCTGTAGTAACCTTCTGGCGTTCTGCCTCGTCAACATTAAAGAATGCAAGGCGGATGAGTGCGCAGAGAAGATAGCAGGCACAGATTGCCGTTACGATGTTATGTACCGGTGGAAGCGGGCCAAACTTAAGCCTTGAACCTTCACGGCCAAGTTCATATACGATCATTGCAGGAAGAACACCGTAGCAGATGAGGTCGCTCATGGAGTCGATCTGGATTCCAAAACCCTTCTGAAAGTCAGTACGGTCTTTCTTTGTAGAAGCAACCTTTCCGTCAAACATATCAAGAACACCCGATGCCATAAGGCAAAGAAGGGCTGCCTTGAAGTTTCCGTCAAGAACGTAGCTGATGCCCACAAAAGAAATGATCATAGCCACATAAGTCATCCAAACTGTGTAATTGTAAACACCTAACATATTTTATCCCCTAATTCCTACACTGTTTTTCCAAGGTAACCGAAAATCAGGCTGTAAGCCAGAATGGTCCAAGGTTTTGCGGTCAGTATAATAATCATGAACCTTTTGTACGACAGATGAGTAAGCCCTGAGAAATAGCACAAAAAGTCATCCGGCGAAAACGGGAAGGTGATTGCCACCCAGAGGAAGAGCGAATAGTTCTTCCTGTTCCTGTTAAGCCATTTTATACATTTATTGTAATGTTTCTCCCCCATGAGAGAACTTACAAATGAAACCCCAAATTTGCGGGACAAGGTGAAAGCAAGGAGAGAACCTGTACAGATACCGATGTAACTGCAGATAAACCCTTTCACCGTTCCAAAAAGGGTAGCTCCCACTATGCATCCCAGGGCTCCCGGAATGACAGTATAAACTACCTTTATGCACTGGAAGAAAGTCAGGATAAGCGGACCGTATATTCCAAAGGACGCTATGTATTCCTGAAGGTTTTCTTCAGACTTGAAGCGTCCCTGAGAATATTCGTAGACAAAAAATGCTGTCATGGCAATAAATCCGGCGGCAAAGACTACAGTAAGGAAAGTCTTTACTTTTTTGCCTGAAGATACTGCCTTCTCATTTTCTTCCATAATTAAATTATTCTAACACATTTTGGAATAAATATATAGATGCCAATGAGAATTGTGGATATTTTGCGGATTCTAGGAATTCTGTGATTTCCCTTCAAGGAACGGGCGGGCAACCTTTACCTGGAAGAAGTCAACGAGAGGCCCCATGAAGAATGCGGTGATGATTGTTCCGATTCCAACAACAGCCTGAATTCCGTCGATTTTCTTTGTGGCAAGGAGAAAAAGTCCAACGCCTGCAACAACGCAGATTACATCGGTGATGATCCTGATGTACTTGAACTGCCAGATGTGCCAGGTGTTTGAAATGATGAGTGCAACTGCATCATAGGTTGAAACGCCAAGGTCTGCAGTGATGTAGAAAGACGATGCAAAGCAGATTACTCCGATTCCAATGAGAAGGAAAATGGCGCGGAGATAGAGGACAGGGGCAGGGAAGAAGTACTGCAATGTTTCAAGGGAGAACTGTGCCACATATCCCAAAAGGAAAAGGTTTATGAAGGTTGCAAGGCCAATGTAGTGGCGGTCAAAGATAAGGCTGAACAAAAGAAGTATTACATTTACGATTACATAAAGTGTTCCAAACTTAATTGGAATCAATGCGTCAAGTCCTGCCATAAGGGACTGGAACGGGTCAACGCCAAAGAATGCGTGCTTGAAGAAACCTACTGCAATTCCGCAGATGAGAACTCCGATGGCGCTCATGAGGCATCTCTTTACAAAATGGTCTTTGTTAAAAATATTCATATGAATACTCCTTATAGTAATTGATCAGAACAAAGGTATAAAAAATATGATGTGGGAATTCTTTTGTTCCGTCAAGGAATTTAGGTAATTAGAAAAAAGGTTATAAGTTCGCATTCAAATCAGAACTGCAGGTAGAACCAGCGGTAGATTGCATCAAGCCGTTCGTTCATAAGAGTCTTTATTATTTTCCTGATGCTTAAAATCTTGAGCACATTGTCGTAGTTTGCGTCGGCCGAAATGTAAAACAGAATGTCATCCTCAAGTTCCGTCACATGAATGTTTATGCGCAGGTTTTCCTGATTGCAGGCATTCAGTCCCATAAGGCCAAGGTTCGTTTTGTTCAGGATTGAAAGATAAAGCTCCTTTTCCTTCATTTCATATTCAAGGAGGAATTTAAGGTTGCCAAGAAGACGGTCGTGCTGATAGCAATAAAGTTTCAGCCCGTCACAGTTCCTTGTCACCATATCCGGAATATCCTTTGAATTTTCCAGGCTGCCAATGGTACTGACTTTCTTATACAGAACGGATCCCTTTGAATGTGATTTGGAAAACCTGTAGCGCATGCCGCTCATTTTGGAAAGTGCAGTGAAGACTTCCGATATGTCCCCGACGGTAATTTGCTGAAGGTCCTTTTTCCCAAGTGCAAGCACATCTTTTTTTGAAACCAGATAAAGGAATTCCGCTGTGTAGGGGCTGTCTTTTTTTTCTATTCTCCTTGAAAATATTTTTTCCCTGTAAAGACAATCAGGAACAAGAAGAAGTCTTTCATCCCCTTCGTCATGTATTACGCTTACCACCCGTTCCTGCAAAAGTTCGTCAAGAAATTCCCCCGGAACAACCTCTTCTGCAGTCAAGGCAAAGAGTCCGGAACTGAGGATAAAAGCGAAGGATACCAGGGCTAAAAGCTTTTTAATCATGGTGGTTATACTAGCATAAAAAAATGTTTTATTATACTTTTCTTCTTGTCTATAATCCATTTATCCAACAATATTATTTATTAGAGGTAACATAATGTCAGACAAATCACAGGTATTCTTTACTAACTTTAAGGCAACGGGAAGTGAAAACCTTCTGAAGAAACTTCACCGTCTCATGAAGACTGCAGGTTTTGAAAACATCGACTTCAACGAAAAATATGCAGCAATCAAAATACACTTCGGAGAACTTGGAAACCTTTCCTTCCTCCGCCCAAACTACGCAAAGGTAGTGGCAGACTATGTAAAGGAACTTGGCGGAAAACCATACCTTACGGACTGCAACACGCTTTATGTAGGTTCAAGAAAAAATGCCCTGGACCATCTTGAAACAGCATATCTCAACGGCTTCTCTCCGCTTCAGACTGGATGCCATGTAATCATCGGCGACGGCCTCAAGGGAACTGACGAAGCCATCGTAAACCTTGAGGGAACAAAATGCGAATATGTTAGGGAAGCAAAGATAGGACAGGCAGTTATGGATGCCGACATCTTCATTTCCCTTTCACATTTCAAAGGTCACGAAATGGCAGGCTTTGGCGGTGCAGTAAAGAACATCGGCATGGGCTGTGGTTCAAGAGCTGGAAAAATGGAACAGCACTGCGACGGAAAACCACATGTTGACCAGAGCGGATGTATCGGCTGCGGAGCCTGTTCAAGAATCTGCGCCCACGGTGCACCAATCATTACAAACAAGAAAGCAGAGATCGACCAGGAAAAATGCGTTGGCTGCGGAAGATGTCTTGCCGTATGTCCAAAGGATGTAATCAGCGCAAACTTCAGCAATTCCATTGCAATGCTCAACTACAAGATGGCTGAATATTCCCTTGCAGTCTGCAAGGACAGGCCTTGCTTCCACATCTGCCTTATCTGCGATGTTTCTCCAAACTGCGACTGCCACAGCGAAAACGACATTCCAATCATTCCAGATGTAGGTATGCTTGCAAGCTTTGATCCTGTGGCTTTGGATCAGGCCTGCGCAGACCTTTGCAACAAGATGCCTGCCATCGAGGGAAGCGTTCTCCACGACAACGAAAGCAAGATGCACTGCCATCACGGCGACGGGGAACACGACGTATTCAAGATGAATCATCCTGATACGGAATGGGAAAGCTGCCTTGCCCACGCAGAAAAAATCGGGCTTGGAACACGCAGCTACGAACTTAAAAAGATATAAGGGTAAATTTTCGGATTTACTTTATATAAAGCACCTAAGGGGCAGCCTGATGTTTTTCGGACTGCCCTTTTTTATTGACAACCGTCACAACCTATAATATATTCAACATTGTAATCATTACAAATTTTCACAGGAACCTATCATGATCACTCAGCTTACAAAACAGGAAATTGCTGACAAACTTGCTTCAAAAAAAATCAGGCCTTCGCTCCAGCGAATTGCCGTCTATGATTTTCTATTAAAGAATCCCGTTCATCCAACGGCTGACAACATCTACACGGCTCTTGCCCCAACAATTCCAACCCTTTCAAAAACAACTGTCTACAATACCCTCAAGCAGTTTGCAGAAGCTGAACTTGTAACCACACTCACCATTGAAGACGGAGAACTTCGTTTTGATGCAGACACCAGTAGCCACATTCATTTCAAATGCTCTGAGTGCGGAAAGATTTTTGACATCTACGAGAAAATGGATCTTGAAGAAGAAATACTTCCCAGAGGCTTCCGGCTTTTGAAAAGCCAGACAAACCTTTGGGGAATATGCAAGGACTGCGTAACTCGCTAGGAAACTACTGGAAAAGAATGAGTCCTTCCGGAACAAGGGCGCGGTAGCGGATGCGGCATTCAACAACAGCTACAAGAACCACTACGAGTGAGAACCAGAAGAAGAAACTGTCCATCTTGAATCCTGCAAAATAATTGTAGATTCCGTGGAGAAGAACTGCGAGGATGAAGGAAAGAACCTTTGTGCTTTCGTTCTTTATGCTGTATACGAAAAGCCCCGAAAGCCCTGCACAGGTTGCATGGATTACAACTGCGGTAAGCATTCTAAGCCCCAGCCTTTCAATTCCCGAAACAAGATAAACCATGGATTCAAAGCAGCCCAAGGCAAGACCGCTCAACAGGGCGCAGGCAAAAAATGCGGAAAGGTTAAGCTTTTTTGAAACGAAGAAAAGCAAAAGCATCTTGATGGTTTCTTCAACCACACCGTTAATCACAAGGCTTTTAAGGAGCACCTGCATCAGGGAATGAACTGAAACCAGGTGATAGTATTCGATTGCAAACTGAATTGCAGCAATTGGAATTACGGCAAACAATCCAAGAAGAATGGAAATTACTCCGCTAAGGAATTTGAATTCCTTGATCAGAACCAGCATGCAGGCAAACACCGCAAGCAAAGGAAGAATGCAAATCAAAAAAGGAATGAGTGGATCTGAAATCATTTTTATGCCCTGAACTGTTCAACAGTAAAATTAACGATGCTTCTCATCTGCTCCAGGTTTGTCTGGTTAAGGATTCCAAGACGGAAGATTCCCGATTCAATGAGAGTATAGAAAAGGTCGTTCATGTCCTTTACGGGAACGCTTTTGATTTCACCTTTTTTCTGACCGCGGATGATGATGGTGCTCATAAGGTGAATGATTCTGATTACGCGCTTCCTGATCCTTTCGTTAATGTCCACGCCGCCTTTTTCAAGCTGAATCAGGTACATGTGGAGGACCTTGAAGAATTTTGAATTCTGTTCCGCAACATCAAAAATCTTGAAGAAGATTTCCTTAAGGCAGTCGATGGAGTGAAGGTCAGGTTTCTTGATGATTTCAAGAAGCTGTCGTTCAAGATCACCTGTAAGCTGCTTGATGCTGAAAGAAAAAATTTCGCGCTTGTTCTTAAAGTAGATGTAGAGGGTAGTGCGGGTGATTCCGCAGCGGTCTGCAATCTTCTGATAGGTAACATCCTCATATCCTTCGGCAATGAAAAGCTCAAGGGATTTTTCAAGGATTTCCTTCTTTCTTTTTTCGTGCTCTACAACAATAGCCATTTCTATGCTCGTTCCTTAACGGTAAATATACAGGGTTGTATCAAGGTTTCCGGCCTTCAAAGTCTTCAATGCACTTGCCTTCTTGCAGATGCACTCCTGGAAATTTTTCTGGCTTGTGATGACTCCCATCTGCCAGTTTTCAAAGTCAACGAAGAGGGATTTCATCTCGCCGTAAAGGTCTTCTGCATCAGCCTGATCCAAAAGTCGTTCGCCGTATGGAGGATTGCAAAGGAGGAGTCCAGTCTCATAAGGGGCGTGGATGTCCTTGTAGTCGCTCTGGATAAAGTCAGGGCGCTCTATCCTCATGTCGCTTCCAATGAGCTGGAGTGCCCGTCCTGCCATTACGCAGGCATGCTCCGCATTAAGCCTTGAGCGTTCAACGGCTGCAGGATCAATGTCGCTTCCTGTGATGCGGCATTCAACATCTGTGCGGATCTTTGAAGCCTCTTCTTTTTTTATTTCAAGGGCACGCTGCTGGTTGTAGATCACAAGGTTTTCATATGCAAAGCGGCGGCCAAGTCCAGGCGCAATGTTGTGTGCGTAGAGGGCTGCTTCAATGGCAATTGTACCGCTACCGCAGAATGGATCGTGCAACGGAGTCTTGCGGCGCCACATCATTTCCTGAAGGAGAACCGCTGCTGTTGTTTCTCGAAGTGGAGCAATACCGCCGTCAGTTCTGTAACCGCGCTTATGAAGGGCTTCGCCACTTGTATCAAGAAGGATTGTCGCAACATTCTTGTCAAGGTAAACGCGTACATCTGAACTTTCACCAGTTTCAGGCATGGAAGCCATGTGCCAAACATCACCAAGCTTTGTGTAGATTGACTTCAGGATCATTGACTGAATGCTGTGCTCGCTGTTGAGCTTGCTTGCATGAACGCGAACCTTGTCCACTATTACGCGGGCAGTTTTCTTAAGGTAGTCCTGCCAGTTGATCTTATAGCATCCTTCAAAAAGTTCGTCAAAATTGTAGGCCTTGTATTCTGCAAGCTGAATGTAAACGCGGTCGCTGGTCCTCAGGCAGTAGTTTGCACGATACATTGCATCAATGTCGCCGCTGAAAGTAACACGGCCCGGAGCCTGCTTGTCCAAAAGAGAATATCCCAAATGCTTGATTTCATTTCCAAGGATTTTTTCTGCGCCCACGGCACAGAGTGCAACGTATGTCATGTCTGCCTGCCTGTCGATTTTATTTTGACATTTTATCAGTTTTTGTAAATTTGTTCAAATTGAAAGAAACGGTTAAAAAACCGTCATTTTTAATTTTTTAGCGGTTATTTAATTACAGGGAGGGAAAGGAGTTATATATGTGCAATATCAAGCGAACAACAAAGGATTCTGTTTTTACGGCTCTATTCAGCCATAAGGAATATGCCCTGCAGCTTTTCAAGGTTCTTCATCCCGAAGAGAAAAACGTTACGGAAAAAGATATTGAAATAATCACCATCGACAATGTTCTGACTGACGGCATTTACAATGACCTTGGTCTCATGTTCAAAGACCGGCTGATTATTCTTGCGGAAGCTCAGTCCTGCTGGAACGGAAACATGGCTATACGCAGTCTTCTTTATCTTTCGGAAACCTACAAGCGGTATCTGGCAAAAAAAAGAATTTCACTTTTTACTTCCTCAACTGTCGAGCTGCCCGTCCCTGAAATGTATGTAATCTTTACTGGAGAAAAATCAGATCATCCGGCACAGATAAAACTTGAAGATCATTTTCCCGATGATACGGTTTCTCCACTACAATTAAACGTCAAAATGATTTATGATAGTAAGGAAGGTGATATAATCTATCAGTACATCAATTTCTGTAAAGTATTTGACCAGATGCGCAGGGATTTTCCTGACAGTGTCGTCATGGCTGTTAAGAATACCATCACCATTTGCCGAAACAAAGAACTTCTTGCAGAATTCCTAAGGGATCACGAAACGGAGCTGAATGACATTATGTATGATTTTTTGTATAACGAAGAATATTGGCGAAAGCTTATGTTGCGTGACGAGCGCAAGAAGGCCAGAGAAGAGGGCCTGGCTGAGGGACGTGCTGATGGACGTGCAGAAGGTCGTGCTGAGGGTCTAACTGAAGGCTTAAGCGAAGGCCGTTTACAAGGGGCCCACGACAAGGCAGTGGAAATGGCAAAGAAAATGCTCGATAAAGACATGGCAATTAATGATATTGCAGATTTAACCGGGCTTACCTCTGAGGAAGTTACGCAGCTTGCTAATCTGGAATCATGAATTTTGATTTGCTTTAACTGATTTTTTCCAAACGAAAGCACAATTTTTTATCTGTAACTATAAAAAAAAGGGCAGCCTCCTGACTTGATTGCCATTGGGCTGCCCTTTGGTTTTTTAACAGGAAAATCAATTTATCATAAATGACCTGTCATTTAAGGATTCCCTGCTTTACAGTAGCTTCCTTACGATATTCCTGATGCTTAACCTGATATGCATACCCACCTTTACCGATCGTATTATCATTTTCATAAGTTGTAAGAGTGAAGCTTGTTCCCGGTCTAAGTGGATATTGCTTTTTGTTTCCTACCCAGCTACAGGAAGCCCAGCACCAGTTCAAAGGTCCATTAGCCATTGTATCTTCATCGTTTGTTCCGGCATTTCCCGCCAGGAAGCCAAAGTAGCAGTTAACTGAAATATTCCAGCTTATGTAGTACCAGTAAGAATTTTCATTTGTCATTAACTTAACTCGGCCATAATCGGAACCGTTCCAAGATAATGGGAATCCAAGGGTTGCAGGTTCTCCAACATCGCTGTCTCCACCACGGACATAGACATTACTTAAACCATTTACTTTTGTAAATCCACCAGTATCTCCGCCTGGATTTGGTGTTCCCGCACCAAGCCTTATGACGCTTCTGTATGCCATTTCCCAGGCTTCGTTTGTACTGCTTGTATAGGCCATGACCCTAAGCTTAAGACCGCTGCTCTTATCATTACTGTCACCAATAGTTATACTTGTTCCTGCAGTATTTAAAGTTACTTCAGCAGAAGTTGTCTCTGTAGGTGTTCCAGGCCCAATAATTGTAGAAGAATTTTTTATAGAAGATTCTGAAATTGTTACCGTAGAATACTTGTAGGTCTTGATCTTATACTTGACTGTAGAGTCAGGAGTCTGACAGTCCATCTTTACATCTGCTGTTGCAGGCTGTTTGGCAACTCCTGAATCTACCGTAGTGTCTCCTTTCTTTACGCGAATTACAGGTCTTTCTGTACCGCTCATTGTGAAAGTAGTCTGATAAGCATAAGTTTTTCCAGTAAGATTCTGGTTTACATGTCCCTGTTCATCTACCGCTATGTCAGAAGGAATCGTAATTGTATATCCTGCACCCTTAACAGGCAGCTTGTAGTTGTCAGAAAGGGTAACAAGCATCGTCTTTCCGTCTGAGTCCATCTTTACTTTACCTGAAGATGTTGAAACAAAGACATCAAGAATTGTTCCGTTGTTATCAGAATCAATTATTGTATCCCTGAAGAATTCCTGTACTGCCTGTGTCTGTCCATGATAATCAAACTTAAGGACATATTTTTCGCTCAGATCAGGATTTTCTGTTGGAGTATTACCACTGTACAAAACGCCGTTAACACCTGAGTCATAGTAATCATCAATGTCACCTGTTACTGCCTTAAAGTTGTTGTACTGTGATGGTGTCAAAACAGCAGGAGCCCTGTAGACAACCTTACCTCCAACCTCATAATCCTGTGAAATACGGATTATACCGCCGACTTTCTTTGAAACCTTCTTTGAGAAAACAATCTTGATTACAGGATTTGTCCCTGTCTGGTCAACTGTAACACCTGAAACTGTAGGAACCCCAGTCACAACATTGATTGTTCTATTGTCTGCAAGGTTATTGTCTTCCGGCAAGGCACAGCGGTTTGCAAAATTTATTGCAGGATCAGATGTATCTGTCTTTATGCCTGAAACAAAATCTTCTACTGTAAGGCCTGCACTGCAGCTGTCTCCTTCTGCAATAGTGTACTTGAACTTCAATTCCTTTGTACCTGAACCGCTAAGGTAGTAGGCCTTACTTTTACCTTCTGCTGGTGTTTCCGTTGTTGCATTAAGCAACAGGTATGCATTGGCTTCGTCCACAACTAAGTTTTCATTGCATACAAGCTTGATGTTTATTACATCACCAGTAGTGTAGGTACCGTCGGATTCTTCTGCTGTTATAGAAGAAATGATCAGGTTCTTGTTCAAGGTCCTTGATACAGGTGTTGCATAAGAAGACCTGTTTCCTGCGGCATCAGTCTGGTATGCAGAGATGCTGTAGTTACCGTTGGCGCTTACAGTTACTTCTCCTGCATAATTGAGCCATGTAGAACCATCAAGGGTATATTTCTTTTCGCTCGCATTTTCTTCCCAACCATCGATGGTGAATTTAAAGTTGTCTGCATATACAGTTGCATTTCCCGGAAGATTTTTAATCTGTGGTATAGCCGGAGCATCCGTATCGATTTTTATTACGGTGTTTGCCGCTGTAGGAAGATTGTTAGGCAATGTTGTAATGGACTGCAGGTTGTTTCCAGCAATGTCCGAAATTGTATATCCTGAAGATTTTACAGATGCAATCTGGAGACGATCCGTATAGGTATCCCCTGAATTTACAACATACTTAAAGAGGACTGTCCTAGGTCCAGTTTTTGTTGCGGAATCTGTAGTTGCTCCATTCGAGAATTCCAACTGGAATGTACTGAGGTCTTCAGGAGTAATCGTTATGTCTTCGCTGAATTTTGCCTGGATGAAAATCGAGCTGTTGGCCTTATTCCATCCGGAACCACTGATAACACTAAATGATTCAAGCTTAGGAGCCTGGGTATCAATTGTGATTGAGCGGCCTCCGCCAAGGGATGTACCACCAGTAGATGGAATTGTAAGAGGACTAATGTAAGCCATGGCTTCATCATGCCACTTGTGTCCATTCGTTACAATTCCAGTTACATTAAGGTTTACAGCCTTACCGGAAGCATCAACAGGGTCATCCCCAGCCATTACGGTGTATTTATAAACATGCTTTGAAGTCTTGTTTCCGCTGTCATATACTGCTGTACGCTTGTTTCCTGTAGGTCCTGCATTGAGTACAAGGTAAGGATCAGCAGTACCCTCTTCAAAGGTTATGGCCTTGTTGAATTCCATCGTAATTTCAATTGTTTTACCGGCATTGTAGGCTCCGTCTGCAGTTTCGGCACCAATGCGGGAAAGGACAGGAGTACTGCTGTTTACATAGTAGCTGCGGCTGGCATTTGCCTTGTTGCCTGCCCAGTCTTTCATCTCTGCTGTAATTACGGAAACAGAAGAATCTGTCGGAGTAAAAAAACCTGTCTCCCAGGTTCCATTGTTATTTACAGTTACGGAAACCTGTTTGTCAGAAACTTTGAGTACAAGTTCTCCGTGCTTTGTCTTGTCTGACCAGTTAGTTGTCGAATTATCCTTCCAGGTACCTGAAATCATTATTTTGTCAGAAATTCTCTGGGTTGAAGAATCTCTATTGAAAGGCTTTGGCAATTCAATAGGCTCGTCCTTCAACTGATATGTATTTGCTGCCAATACATTGTTCACATAGATTTTATCGATTACAAGTTCAGGAGGGTCAATGTCACCCTGTAGAGTATAGGCTTCAATGTTTGCAGAATCACCGGCATCCTGTGCAAGAATGATGAACTTCTGGTTTGTGAGCAATTCAGTTGTTCCATTTATTCCGAAGTCCGTAAAGATATTGAATTCTTTACTCCATGTGCGTACCTTGCGGTTCTGGGCATTTGTTGTTTCATTGCTCAAAGAAAGCATCCAGACTTTATTGCCATTTCCATCAACATATGGAGCAGTCGTTGAAGTACAGTTAGTCCAGCCTTCGTAATCCTTATCGAAATAATTCATCTGATCTGTATCGTTCTTGATTCTAACGATCTTTACGAATTTTATGCTTCCGTCATCGTCAACCTGGCCGCTGAATGTAAATTTACCGCTTGCATTGCCTAATACGGAAGTACCGTTTGCAGGAGAAAGATTTGAAATGTTAGGAGGATTTACATCGGATATTGTAAGGTATCTTACAACCTCATCGCTTGTGACTCCATTTACATCCGTGCAGGAAATTTTTACGATGCAACTTTTTGTTTCTGAAAGGGCATTGAAAGACCATGCCTTGTATGTTGGATTTCCTTCTGCAGCAAGTTTTGCAGCCTTAACGGAACAATCCTGTATAAGTGTTTCCCCGTCTTCTTCATAGACCTTGATGGAAATGGATTTGAGACCGTCGTCATCATAAGCCTGTCCCTGAAGGGAACAGCGTGGGTATGTGCTGTTTGCAGGAATTTTAGAGTCTGAAAGATTGTCCTGTCCAAAGGTTGCAACTACCCATGGTATATCTGCACCATTGTCAAATTTAAACCATCCATGGGACTTGATTTCAACATTTCCGGCCTGGTCGTGAGATTCCGTTACAAGGCGAAGGATGTGAGGTCCAGTACAGATGTTTTGGTCGCTGAATTCAGTGTCGCTTACTTCCGTTGACCAGTTTCTTAAATTTGATCCCGTAATAACTTTCTTTACCAATGGATTTGCCACTGGATATTCCGTTACAGTACCCAAAGTAATTACGTCAGTTTCCTTATCAAGGTAAACCACAAGGTAATCAAGTTTTGTGTCTTCCTTCTGGGATCCGCTGATTGTAAATTTCTTGTTCTTGATTTTTGGAAGAACGCTGTTGTTCTGCAAAACATAATCGTCAAACTCAGAGTCGTCTGCTGCCATCAGGCGAACAGGCTCAATGATTGAAACTACAGGTTCCGTAGTATCAATGATGATGCTTCTTTCGTCCTTTGATTTTGCACCTTCATTGCCCGAAAGGTCCGTTACCTTTGTCGTGATTGTATATTCGTGTCCAGATTGTGCCCTTGATGCATTTACCGGAATGCTGAACTGTACGCTGTTTGGAGTTCCCGTGCTTTTTGCAGCCTTGTAATCCACCCAGGCACCATTGCTAAGTTTTTTCCAGGAATTTGACGCCCACTGGAATTTTTCAGTATATCCGGTTCCTTCAATGTCTACTGTAATGGACCTGAGTCCAATGTCATCGGAAGCCTGCCCTGTAATTACAAATTCCTTTGCAACCGACTGGGATACGGCAGGAGCCGCAATCGTTACCTGAGGAGCCGTAAGGTCAACGGCTTCTCCAAGACCAATGTCACAGGAGAAAGACAATGCACCGAGCAACAGTGCTGTAAAGAAATATTTGAATGCTTTTACTTTTTTCATTTTCTTTCTCCTTATTTAATATTTGCTACAGTAAGAACATTGTAGTCATTATTTGAACCATTTGCTGAATTATCATTGTTATAGGCATTGTATAGGGCCGGCTTATACAGGTGATGTGCATATCCATAATTACACCAGTAATAGGCGCTTGAATAGTTACCGTTGTAATTCAGAAGACGCCAGTCACTTACAATTTCATAAGTCTGCCAGTAGAATGTTTTTCTATCAGTTGTATACATAGTCTTGTCATGCCCCTGACCTTCTTCCGCATCTCTAAGCGGGAATCCGGCAATACCTGGCATACCGCCATTTCCCGTTCCGCCTTCTGCCTTTATGAAGTATGAATTCTGTCCACCATTGTTATTAATTGTTACAACAGTTTTAAACACACCTTCATAACCTGGATCAGAATTTGCAAAGCTTGATTTTGCGCCTATGGCCTTTACATAGTCACGGCGCCCCGTAAGAAGACTTCCGTCTCCTACTACAAAATAACCAGTATATTTTTGACCGGCATTTGTTGTTGATACTGAAATACCACTTGGAGCAGTTGGAGTTACGCTTGAACTGCTTGTCCATACGGTATTGGTTGTTTCACTTGCAGTAGACGTATTCGTAACTCCACCACCTAATCCATAATAAATGTCCGCTCCCGGTGTTTCACAGTCAATCCTTACGCGGGCATAGCCTGCAGGAGCTGTCTTTGCAGCATTTACTGTAGATGCATTATATTTGGTACCATTTGCAGTAATTATTTTTACAGTACTGTATTTTGCTGTTTCTCCGGTTCCGGTTACTACTGGCTCAATGGCAGCAAATCCATGGCTATATCTGTCTACGCGAACCCAAGGCTTTGCGACCTTGTCAGACCAGAATGAATATGTAGAGTTTGCATTCATTGTTGCCGTACCACCAGATACTGTATAGCCAAGTCCGCCAAAGGAATTACCTGTTCCATCACGGAAGGCACCAGGTTCAATGAAGAGTTCCCATTCGCGTCCGTCTGCCAATGCCTTAGGGAATGTGATAGTAACTACTTTTTTATTTGCACTATTGATTACTACAGAAGCATCAGTTACTTCTACTTCCTGCTTATGATAGCCGGCTTTTTCAAATACCGCACGAAGGTCACTTACATTTACTTGTGTTCCATCTGCAAGGTAACCAGAACCTGTTGAAATTCCAATATTAAAATCAAGGACAAACTTTGTCTTTGTATCAGGTGCAGCACCGTTTCCACCCTCGAGTCCGTGAGTTATCTGTCTGTATGGTCCCAATGGCTGTCCATTCTTCACATACATTTTTGGAGCATCACCATCCATTTTTATCAATACTTCTTTTTCTGTTTTTGTAAGGGTACTGCATACAGAGTTAAATTCTTCTTCTGTCATTACCGGAGGAATTCTCCAAGGTTCTGTTGAAGTAGACTTACGCCTCAATGTAATGAGACCGGATTCCTTTTCTACATTTTCCGAGAAGGTAAGCTTAACGACATTTCCATTGGCAACAACTGCACTCAAAGCAGGAACATAATCAGTAATTTCAGGGCCCTTACCGTCAAGGGTAATTCCATTGCGTTTTGAAGCAGCAAATACTCCCGTATTCGAAACTGCAACTGAGTTTACAGAAGGGCTGTTTCCATAAAGGTCAACAGGTTTCTTACCTGAGGCTGTACTGTAATCAATCTTTGTAACAGTAATTCCTGAGCCTTCATCCGTATTGCCAACAGTATATTCAAATTCAAACCTGTCGCTGCCAGCTGCTGCTGTCACAGGCTTAACATTAACAGTTCTTGTTACTGCTCCGTCACCACTTCCCAAAGTGAATGTAAGAACGATGCTTGATGCATCAGGAGCCTTTATTTTGTCTGCATATGTAAGTACAAATTTTACGGTATCCCCTGCAGGATATTTTCCGTCAGCCTTTGAAATTACAAGGCCAGTTATGGCAGGGAAAGTATCGTTGATTGTAAAATGCACTTCAGATGATTCTGGTGATACATTTCCTGCCTTATCTGTCTGGCGGGTTTTGAGGGTATATTCTCCACCGGCAACTGTAACTGCACCTGCAGAAACTGTAAATCCACTTGCTGTCAATGTTACCGGTGCAGTATATGTATTCCAGCTGACACCGCCGTTATGTGAAAATTCAATTGTTGCTCCAGATTCTCCAGTCAAAGTTAAAGTCTGGGCAGAGTTGTATTTCGTTGTTGCCCCACCTGCAATTCCAATGACAGGAGCAGCTGCAGGAGCAGTAGTGTCAATAATGATTTTTACATTGTCTTTTTTATTTTCAACATTATCTGCAGCAGGAAGTTTAAGAGGATTTCCTGCTGCATCAGTAATAGCAGATACATAACCCGCATTTGTTCCGCTTGAATCTTTGACAAAAGCTTTTGCAAATTCATATTTGAGGGCACCCTCTGGAGTTGTTCCCTTTACAATTTTGTGGACAAAGGTGATTTCATCATTATTTATGCTCTGCAAATCAAAAGTAATTGCCGTTGTTCCTGCAGTTCCACCAAAAAGTTTAAGCTGTGGGTTTCCGCTAATGTTCACCTTTTCAGAGAATTTTACGGTTGCCTTGATAATTTCGTCTGCCTTTAGATAGTAGTTTCCGTCTGCATTCACAAGGATGGAACTATTTTCTGGTACAACAGTAATACTTTCAATTACAGGGAGTTTACCGTCCAGCTTGAATTCTTTTCCGGCAAGGGTATTTGCAGCTGTGAGGGTAGTAAGGTATGCAGCACCTTCACCGGCATTTGCCGTCTTAATGGAAATTTCAGTAATTGCTCCATCACCAAGAACAATTGCATTATTGTTGTCAATTAAAAGCTTGTTGCTTTCTGCACCTTCCGGAACAGTGTAGGTGAATACAAGGGTATCGGTTCTGTTTCCCGTACCATTGTATTCTGCATATTTTGCTACTGTATCATCTGCCGAATACTTGATGCGGAGTTTTGGATAACCTTCAACCTTTACCGCGTCAGAGAATACGGCCTGGAATTTAATCTCGTCGCCTTTCTTGAAAGTTCCGTTCATGTTTCCAGAACCAATGGACTTTAACTGAGGAAGAATACTCAACACCACATTGCGCTTATCAACGCCTGTATTTCCCAAAACATCAGTAACTTCAAAAATAATGGTAGGCTGAACGTTGATGTCTTTTTTTGCAACTATGTCTGCCCTTGGTATGTTTACATAGGCATAATCCACTCCGCCTTCAGTTACGAAAGACAGTGCTTTTTCATTTGCTCCCGGATTCTTTTTGTATACGTCAATGTTTGCCTCATACCACTTTACCTGAACCTTGTAATCCTCTTCATTGAAGCCAAGGCCGGAATCCTTTGATGCCGAGAATTTTATGTTCAAGGTTGCAGTTCCATGGTCACCGTAATCGTATACCCACATGTCTTCCGGAGGATCCTTTACAGTGATTTTTGGTGCAGTTTTATCTCCCGACAATACCAGCTGCCTGTAAACCTCGTTGTTGTCTTCATCTATCAAAAGCATTTCAAAGAACTTGTCTTCTCTTGCATACGATGTAGTGCCATTCTTAAAGTCTGACAAAAGGTCAAAAGTAAAAGTAAAAGTCTGTTTTTGCCAGCCACTATCCACTGTTTTATCACCAAGTGAATAAGTCTTTACAAATTCACCGTTTGCTGCAGTTGCTCCCTTAAGAAGTTTCTTTCCCCTTGCTTCTGCAGCGGAGCCTGTCTTTCCAGGAACATAGGCAATCTTTATATCCCTACAACCGGTAGTATCAAGGGCATATCCCTTGATTTCAAATTTGGAATTAGTTCCCGCCTTGATGTCAGGAATTGCATTGTCATTTGGAGATTCTATGAAAAGAAGTGGCTTTGCAGCATCTGTTACTTCTACAGATACAACCTTTACGGTTTCCTTATCCCTTATATCTTTCGCATAGGTCACAAGTTTTTTCTGTGAAGGAAGGTTTGGAGCGTAAATTTGAACTGGAGCATCTCTCTTTGACTGGGAGTCAAGATTTGACCACTTGTAGTCATCCTCCCAGGAAACAGAATCTGGATTTGCTTTAACAGCATCTTCATCTGCATCACCTACAAGAACAACCCTTACTTCCTTGAGCATGTCGTCGTCAAAGAAATGCACCGGAATTGCACTTCCAATATTTACGCGTATTGAACCGTCTTCCTTAAGTTCTTGAAGTCCGATGCGAGGATTATCACTTTCTGGCCACCAGAGCATGTAAGGAAGTTCCCTTGTTGCTTCATTCCTGTGGTCATCCTTAGAATAATACTTCAGCTTAAGATAATGCTTGCCAGTTGTCAGGGTAGGCAAATCACTTGCATCGAATTCAAAGCATGGCGAATAAATGGAACTTCCCGGTGTGATTGTTTCAGCTGCAACAGTTTTTTCTGCAACCATTGTTCCGTCTTCGTATAATCCAAGGGTAATGGTATTGATGCTCATGGCATCATAGAAACGGCCATATACTTTAAAGCTTTCGTTCTGAGGAATGTCGATTGTAGTAAAGTCATCGTAATTAAGGTTTTCAAGAACAGCCTTGTCTTTAAGCGGAGTCTGAACATTGTTTCCGCGGTCTACATACCATGAAAGTCCTTCAGGGGCGGTTTCATCTACAATGTAAATCAATGTCTTGATTGATTTTGTAGAATGGTTTCCTGCAGCATCATTGGCACTTACAACAATTGTTTTTTCGCCTTCTTCAAGGTTAAGGTTTGCCTGCCATGTATTGCCGGAAATCATTCCATGTGCATATACGGCACCGCTTTCCTTGTCCGTAATGTCGATGCTTGTAACGCCAACATTATCCGAACAGGTACCTTTCATCACAAACTGTTTGTGAACATTGGAAAGAGTTTCCGGACTTGTTACGGTAACTTCCGGAGCAACAAGATCGACCTCCTTACCGAGACCGATATCGCATGAAGATATCCATAACAATGAGACAAATGCTGATAGACAGAAAAATACTTTTTTCATCATAAGAAACCGCCTTTATAGCTGATATTTGTATATAAACCCGCTTCTCCTTTTTCGGCACAAATATGTGGAGTTTTTAGACTTATCTTCAAATTACATTTTACTATACGAATTTTGGTTATGGCAAATTTTTCCCATAAACTGTCTATGAATTTTGTTTTCCCGTCCTTTTACCATGCCATGCTTATTTTTAATGACATAATCTTTAAATACCATTAAAATGAAGTAATGAAGCAAAACAATGACTATAGCGTGATTTACAGCGATGACGACATCGTTGTGTTCAATAAAAGAAGCGGGCTTTTGATTGCTGCGGACAGGTACGATCCGGATGCACCCCGACTCGATGTGGTTGCAGAGAAGGAATTCGGCAAGCTTTTTGCAGTGCACCGCATAGACAAGGACACAAGCGGACTTGTCATCTATGCAAAGAATGCGGAAGCCCACAAGGCCCTTTCCAAGCAGTTTGAGGAAAGAACCGTTGAAAAAACATACCATTGCCTTGTTAACGGACATCCAACCTGGGACAACCTTACCGTTTCCCTTCCTTTGCAGCCGGATGGGGATGACCGCCACCGCACCGTTGTAAACAAGAGGTTTGGAAAGCCTTCCAAGACTGATTTTGAAAACCTTGGCAGCTGCGGGCCATTTTCCTGGATAATCGCCCATCCCCATACAGGAAGGACACACCAGATCAGGGCCCACCTGCAGACAACGGGATTTCCTATCGTCTGCGACCCATTGTACAGCGGCAACCAGCATCCGGTGCTTTTGAGCGACTTTAAGCGCAAATACAATGGTGATCCGCTTAACGAACGACCGTTATTGAACAGACTTGCACTCCATGCCTATTCAATTTCAATAAATCACCCTAAAACTAACGAACGGATGTCTTTTAATGCACCTTACCCAAGGGATATGGAAGCCGTAAGAAAGCAGCTTGCAAAACTTTTTAAGGTAAACCCTATAAAAGATACAGAAAACAATACTGAGGAGGTCTAAGATGAAGAAGTTTATTACCATTGCCCGCGAATATGGCGCCGGCGGAAACAAAATCGGGGAACTTGTAGCAAAGGAACTTGGTATCGCCTTCTATGACAGCGAAATCATCGACCTTGCAGCAAAGGAATCCGGACTTTCCCCTGATTTCATCAAGAATACCGAACAGAACCTTTCAAGCGGATGGCTTTACACCCTTCTTTTGGGTTCCGGCTATCCGACACCTGGAACTGGCGCAAGCCGCCTTGGACTTGGACCTCAGTCCATCAATGTTCCCCTTGCAGACCAGGTTTTCAATGCCCAGAGAAACACAATCATCGAGCTTGCAAAGAAGGGGCCTTGTGTTCTTGTTGGCCGCTGCTCGGACTATGTCCTGCGCCACTGCGAGGAAATTTCAAGGTCTGAAATCCTCAATGTTTTCATCTATGCACCTATTGAAGACAAGGTAAAGCGTGCCGTTGAAGAAAACGGATTGGATCCTGCTACTGCGGAAAGGGATGTAAAGCTCATCGACAAAAGGCGTGCAAACCACTACAACACCTTTACGGAAAGAACCTGGGGAAACAGGAACCACTACGACCTTCTCGTAAACAGTTCCCTTCTTGGAATTGAAAAGACTGCACAGATGATTGCCCAGATTGCAAGGGAATCCTGATTACAGTTTTATCCTGACAGTTTGTATGCGGCGTTGACTCTGATCTTCCACGATATAGAGCACGCCGTTTTTTTTGTGGGTTTTCCCAACCGGCGGAAGCTCGTCAAACTGCTCCAAAAGCCAGCCGCCCAAAGTGTCGAAGGTTTCGCTTGAAAGGTTGATGTTCAGTACGCCGTTCAGGTCGTCAAGCTTCATGTCGCCCGGCACTATGAATTCATTTGTACCTACGACGGTAATCCTGTCTTCTGGGTTTGCCTTGACCATACCATGCTCGTCGGTGATTCTTCCGAAGACTTCGCTAAGGATGTCGTCCAATGTTACGATTCCAGCCATTCCGCCGTATTCGTTTACTGCAACTGCAAAGTTGATTTTTTCCTTCTTGAACTTTTTAAGCAGGTCTATGGCGCTCATGGTTTCCGGAACAAAGGCAGCCTCGGACATGCAAATTTTCACAAAGTCCTTGCTTGCCGTTATCAGTGAGGAAGCAAACAGCACCGACTTGAAGTGAAGGACGCCGACAATGTTTTCAACTTCATTTTCATACACAGGAATCCTTGAATATCCCGTTGTCTGGAAAAGGGCAATGACTTCATCAAGGGAACTTTCCGTGCTCAGGTATTTTACCAGGGAACGGTGGCGCATTATGGAATGAACGGACAGGTCTGAAAATTCAAAGAGGCGGTCAAGCATTTTTCGTTCGCTTCTTTCAAGTGTCCCTTCTTTTTCGCCAACCTCAATCAAAGTTTTAAGTTCGTCTTCAGTAACAAGAACCCTCTTTGACCTGAAAATCTTTTTTTCTGCAAAATCAATGAAGCGGGTAAAAAGGCAGAAAACTTTTACTACAGGGTAGAGGACTGCCTTTGTAAAATAAACCGGAACCGCCGTATTCCTGACTGCAGTCTCCGTGTTTATTGCCGCAAAAGTTTTTGGAACGATCTCTACAAAAATTATTACAAGAAAGAGGATTACGGCCGTGGCAACACTTACATATTCTTCACCAAACACTTTGACTGCAAAAGCTGTTGTAACCGCACTGTTAAAGGTGTTTACGAAATTTGTTCCGATGAGAACAGTTGCAATCAGTTCGTCAAGGTTTGACCTGAGCCTTGAAATAAGTCCTGCATGTTTTGCCTTTGCCTTTTCCATCTGGCGAACCTTGATTCTGCTCAGGCTTGTGAAGGCAGTTTCCGTCATGGAAAAAAATGCACCTGCTGCAAGAAGGAACAGAATTAAAATCGAGGTGCTGACTATGTATGCTGTCATTGGGCACCTCCAAGCATCTTAACTTTTGAGACGCGGTTCTTGTCCATTTCCGTCACGATGAATTTGTATTCTCCAAAGGAAACGCTCTGGCCAACGCGGGGAATGCATTCAAGTTTTTCTGCAATGAATCCACCGATGGTTTCGCAATTTTCCGACTGCATGTTTATCCCAAGCTGTTCGTTTATGTCTATGAGGCGGCTTAATCCGTCAAGGTCTTCGTTGCGGGTGTTGCGGATTTTAACCTGAACCTTGTTGTGTGCGTAGTTCTTGTATTCGTCCGACATAGGTCCAAAGATTTCGCGGACAATGTCTTCCACAGTAAGTATTCCGTCCGTACCTGAATACTCGTCGATTACAACGGCCAGGCTCTGATGGTTTTCGCTGAGCATCTGCTGGATGCCGGACATTTTCTTTGACCCAAGGATGAATAGGGGAGGGCGCATTACGCGGCTTACGGTAAAAAGTTCCGGGTGGGTTTTGAAAACCAGCATGTCCTTTATGTAGATTATTCCCACAATGTCGTCTATGTCTTTTTTGTATACGGGGAATTTTGAAAGCCTGAGCCTTTCCGAAAGCTCGATTATTTTTCTGTAGGAATCGTTTATGGAAACTGCCTTTATTTTCATTCTTGGAATCATGATGTCCTTTGCTTCAAGGTCCGTGAATTTGAAAACCTTCGACATCATGTTCTTTTCATTCTTTTCAAGGACGCCCTGTTCATGTCCAACATCAATGAAAGTTCTTATTTCTTCTTCTGTAAAAGTTACCTGGCTGCCCTGAGTGTTTGCCTTGAAGGATTTTAAAATCAGTTTTGATATTCCCGTGAACACGAAAACCAAAGGGGCAAGAAGAACTTCCAGGAGACTTACAAATCCGCTGAAGAAAAAGGCTATGGTTTCCGGATGGTGGGTTGCAATGGTCTTTGGAGAAATCTCACCAAAAATGAGGAGGATGATGGTTACTACAAATGTTGCAAATCCAACGCCTTTGCTTCCCCAGATTTTGATTGCCACAAAAGAAAAGATTGCCGAAAGGGCAATGTTGACGATGTTGTTTGCAACAAGAAGAGTGTTGATGAGCTTGTTCTTGTCCTGAAGAAGCCGCCAGACCCTGACGGCCCTCTTGTTTTTCTGATTCCTCAGAAAGCGCACCCTCAGTTTGTTTACCGAAAGAAATGCACTTTCCGAAGCTGAAAAAATCATTGACAGCAGGACAAGAGCACAGGAAATTGAAATAAGAATCCACAAGGGAAAGGAGTCGGGTGCGTCCATTATTCTCCGTCTGATTCAGACTGAACTTTTTCAAGCTCAGCAAATCTTTTCATCTGCTGAAGGTTCTGAAGAATCTTCATTGCATTTGGTCCTGCAGGATTTACAGTATATGCTTTTTCAAGATATTCAGTAACAAGGGCTGAATCGAATTTTTCACCGTTGATGAGGGAATAGGCTGCCATATAATAGGCTTCCTGAACCTGATCCGGTGCAAGATGTCCCTTTTCAATCACATCAAGGAAAGGCTTTGCTGGATCTTCATTTCTTGTAGTTGCTTCATAGGAAGTGTAGTAGGCTCCGGCAAGTTCATAGAAACCAAGGCGGCCTGTTTCATTCCCTGCATCAAGGGCCGGGAATTCATAGATCAGTTCCTTGTACAGGTCGCTGAACCTTGGGTTTGATGCCTTTACAAGTTCGTCGATTGCCTTTGCTTTTTCCACGCCCTTTGAATTGCGGACTGCAGAAACAAGAACCTTAAGTTCATCTGCCTTTGCCTTCTTTTCATTAACCTTTGCGCAGTATTCTTCAACGCTGCAGGTAATGTCCTTGTCTGCATCAAAAATAACCTGCTCAAGAACATAGCCTTCTGCCGAGCAAAGATAAACTGCAGGCCAAACCTTTACGCTGTAATTGCGTCCAAGGGCTTCCTTCTTTTTATATTCCGCAGCGATTCTTTCAGCGGCTTTCTTTTCTGCCCCCGATGCATCTTCTGCAACTTTTGTCTTTGCAAATTCTCCCTGGGAAAAGTCGATGTTCAGGAACACAAAGTCCTTTGAATACTTTGAAAGGAATTCCTTTTTGTTAAGGATGTTCTCCTTGAACGGAATGCTGTTGTCAGTCCAGTCATCGCCCGTAAAAACAAGGAAAATGTCCCTGTTCTTTTTCTGGGCTGTCTTGAGGGCTCCATCATAATCGGTGCTCCATTTGGCACCGCAGGAAACAAAAAGTGTTGAAATGACTGCTGTTAATAAAAGTTTTGAAAGTTTCATATCTGCTCGTTTTTCATCCGTCATTGCGAGCCTGAATAGGGCGTGGCAATCTGAATAAATTTAGCTAAACCGCTAATAGATTGCCACGTCGCTACGCTCCTCGCAATGACGCGGAAAAATTTTTATTTGAAGTATCTTACACCGGCGCGGAAGATGTTCTGGTTCTTTTCAGCTTCAACACCTACATTCATGAAGAGGTCGTTGCTTGAACCGTCTGCATTAATTCCTACCGAACGTTCGTTATGCCCCATCTTACCAAGTACGCGGCCGTCTGGTGATGTGATACCTTCGATTGCAAACAAACTACCGTTAGGATTATCTGGTTCAACAATTGAAGGAACACCGTTTGCATCAACATACTGTGTGAATACCTGTCCGTTCTTGAAAAGCTTTTCTGCAGTAGCTGCATCAACAACAAAGCGGCCTTCACCGTGGCTGATTGCCGTCATGTGGGTCTTTGGATCAAGAACAGACTTGTCCAGTGCCCAAGGGCTCATTGCAGATACCATTCTTGTGCGAACGATGCGGCTGATGTGGCGTCCAATTGTGTTGTATGTAAGTGTTGGCATTTCGCCTGTCATGTCGCGGAATTCACCGTACATTGCAAGACCTGTCTTTACAAGTGCCTGGAATCCGTTACAGATACCGAGTACAAGACCGTCGCGGTTCTTAAGGAGGTCCATAACCTGATCTTCAATCTTCTTGTTGCGGAGAACATTTACGATGAACTTTGCAGATCCGTCCGGTTCGTCACCGGCAGAGAATCCACCAGAGAGGGCAAGAATCTGTGCGTTCTTAAGTTCTGCTTCAAGATTGCCGAGAGTTTCTTCAAGCTGTCCCGGGAGCTTGTTTCTGATTGGAACAAGTCTTGTCTTTGCTCCTGCAAGGTTGAATGCGCGCTGCATGTCCAGTTCGCAGTTTGTGCCAGGGAATACAGGGAGAACTACGAGAGGCTTTGCCTTTCCTGGTTCAACGATGTTGAATGTCTTGCGAGCGTTGGCAAGGGAATCGTGTTCCTTGAGGGCCCATTCAGGAAGAGCAGGCTGTTCTGCCTTGTCTGATACTGGTGGGTAAACCTTAGCAAGCTTTGCTTCCCAAGCGCTTTCGATTTCTGAAAGATCAATCACTGCATCGTCGAATGTGATTGTTTCTTCTGCAGTTGTCGAACCTATCCTGCATACTGTGCCTGCAGCAAATTCTGCATTTGCTTCAAGGTCTTCTGCTGTTTCTACGATGATTGAACCGTACTGTGGTGTAAAGAGGTCTTCGATTGAAGCGGCCTTTTCAATTCCAACTCCAGTTGCAGATGCAGGGATTGTTTCAAGGGCACAACCAACTCTGTTACCAAGGGCCATCTTGCTTACTGCTTCTGCAATACCGCCGGCAGCCACAGGATACATTGCTTCGATCTTGCCTGCTGCGTTGAGCTTGTAGAGGGCCTTTGCGTTCTTCTTGAATGTTTCAAAGTCTGGAGCCATCTGTCCGTCATAAGGAACAGTAACGATGTAAACGCCGTTGCCAGCCTTCTTGAATGAACCCGATGTTACGTTCTTTACGTTTTCTGTATCTACTGCGAAAGAAACCAATGTGTGTGGAACATTGATGTCTTCGAAAGTTCCGGACATTGAGTCCTTACCGCCGATTGATGGAGTTCCCATTGCCTTCTGTGCATCGATGGAACCGAGCAATGCTGCTGCAGGATATCCCCAAGTCTTTTCGCTTACTGCACGACCAAAGAATTCCTGGAATGTAAGGCGGCAGCTTTCAGGCTTACCACCCATACAGGCGATCTTTGCAAGTGAAGAAAGAACAGCTGTCTGTGCACCGTGCCATGGAGACCAGTTTGAAACGCGAGGATCGAATCCGTATGACATAAGGCTTACTGTTGAAGTTTCTCTTGGTGAAAGAACAGGGAACTTTGCAGCCATACCAGCTTCCGGTGTGCCCTGGTACTTTCCGCCGTTAGGGAAGAGTACGGAACCTGAACCGATGGAACCGTCAAAGCGTTCTCCAAGACCGCGCTGTGAACAGCATGCAAGGTCGTTCATGTTTGCAAGCCATGCTTCTTCAAGCTTGTCGCTGTCGATTGATTCTGCTGCTGCATCGTATTCCTTGAGGACTTCTGCAACTGCATCAAGTGGCTTAACAAGTGGTGATTCAGCCTGTGGAGCTGGGCTTTCGATTTCTGCAACTGCGTGGTGTTCTGCACCTGCTGCGTCCAGGAATGAGCGGTCAAGTTCTACGATTGTCTTTCCGCGCCACTTCATTACAAGCTTGTCTGTATTTGTAACTTCAGCAACTACAACTGCGTTAAGGTTTTCGTCGTTTGTTGCCTTGATGAATTTTTCTACATCGCCCTTGCGTACAACACAGGCCATGCGTTCCTGGCTTTCTGAAATTGCAAGTTCAGTTCCGTCGAGACCGTCGTACTTCTTTGGAACCTTATCAAGATTGATTTCAAGTCCAGGGGCAAGTTCACCGATGGCAACCGAAACACCACCTGCACCAAAGTCGTTGCAGCGGCGGATCATCTTGCATACTTCCTTGTTGCGGAAGAGTTTCTGGATCTTGCGTTCTTCTACGGCGTTACCTTTCTGAACTTCTGCAGCTGCAGTTGTAACTGACTTTGTTGTATGTACCTTTGATGAACCTGTTGCACCACCGATACCGTCGCGGCCTGTTCCGCCACCAAGAAGGATTACTACATCGCCTGCATCCGGTTCTTCGCGGAGTACCTGTTCAGCTGGAGATGCCGAAATAACTGCACCGAGTTCCATACGCTTTGCAACATAGCCCGGGTGGTAGATTTCCTGTACCTGACCTGTTGTAAGGCCAATCTGGTTTCCGTATGAAGAGAAGCCCTGTGCTGCTTCACGGCAGATCTTTATCTGTGGGAGCTTTCCCTTGAGTGTTTCAGCAAGTGAAACTGTAGGGTCTGCAGCACCTGTAATGCGCATTGACTGGTAAACCCATGAACGGCCAGAAAGTGGGTCGCGGATTGCACCACCAAGACAAGTTGCTGCACCACCGAATGGTTCGATTTCTGTAGGGTGATTGTGTGTTTCGTTCTTGAACTGAAGGAGCCAGCGTTCTGTTGCTTCAGGTGAATTTTCGTCTATTGGATTTCCGTTTTCATCTGTTGTGTAGTGAAGGTCAACGAAAACTGAACATGCGTTGATTTCTGCACTTACTTCGATGTCATCGAGCTTGTTGTTCTTGCGGAGGTACTTTGCTGCGATACATGCCATGTCCATGAGTGTGACAGGCTTGTCCTTGCGGCCAACATAAAGATCTGTGCGCATTGCAGTGTAGTTTTCAAAAGACTTCTTGAAAAGACTTGCGTATGGACCGTCAGCAATCTTCACTTCATCAAGGTTTGTAAGGAATGTTGTGTGGCGGCAGTGGTCTGACCAGTATGTATCAAGAACACGGATTTCTGTGATTGTTGGATCACGGTTGATGCTCTTGAAATAATCCTGAAGGAATTTGATGTCAAGCAAATCCATTGCAAGACCAAGTTCCTTGCGGTATGAATCAAGCTTTGCTTCATCCATTGCGTTGAATCCTTCAACTGTCGGGATGTCAGCAGGATTCATTGCATCCAGCTTGAGTGTCGCAGGTTTTGAAGAATCTGTAAGACGGCTGTCTACTGGGTTGATGAGGTAGTTCTGGATCTTGAGGAGCTCGTCCTTTGAAATGTTTCCTTCAAGAAGAACAACCTTTGCACATCTTACGCGTGGAGGTTCTGTTCCGACTGTAGTTTCTGACTTCATTCCTTCGCGCAAAAGTGAAAGACACTGTTCTGCGCTGTCGGCTCTCTGGTCGTACTGTCCCGGGAGGAATTCCCAGACAATTACCTGATTGCCAGCTGGAACTTCAAGTTCTTCAAATGTAACGAAGTCACTCTGAGGTTCAGAGAAAATGCGTGTGGCAGCTACCTTGGCAACTGCATCTGCAACATTTTCTACATCGTAACGGTTAAAATAGCGAACACCGTTAACACCGCCAATACCCAAAAATCCGTTGATTTCGGACTTGATGCGGGCTGCTTCATTTTCAAAGCCAGCCTTTCTTTCTACATAGATACGAAACATTCGCTTATTATAGAAGAAATGCAGTTTATTGTAAATTGACGGAAGAAGGCATTTGTTTTATAGGGGCCGGGAATCCCCCTGTCAGCGCTGAATTCTTCCGCTGGCATTTCCGGCTGCAAGTCGTTCAACTTCTTCTGCGCTCACCATGTTGAAGTCGCCTTCAACGGAATGCTTCAGGCAGGAAGCGGCGCTTGCAAATTCCACTGCTTCCATGGAAGTCTTTTTATTCAGAATTGAATATATAAGCCCCGCACAGAAACTGTCGCCACCGCCAAGACGGTCAACGATCATCATTTCGTGCTCGCGGCTGAAGTAATAGTCGGACCCGTCGTAGTAAAGGGCAGTCCAGCGGTTTATGTTTGCATTGATTGACGTGCGGAGCGTGATTGCAACTTTCTTGAACCCGTATTTGTCTGCAAGCTTCTTTGCAACGCTTTTATATCCGTTCTTGTTCAGCTTGCCGTTTTCAATGTCGGTGTCATCGGCTTCGATTCCGAAAACATCCTTTGCATCCTCTTCATTTGCAACGCAGACATCGGCGTAGGGAGCGATTTTTTCCATGGTTTCCTTTGCCTGTGCCTTTGTCCAAAGCTTGCTGCGGTAGTTAAGGTCTATGCTTACGGGAATGTTTTTTTCCTTTGCCTTTTTGCAGGCCTCTATGCAGATTGAAGGAAGATTGCCGCCAAGGGCAGGGGTGATTCCTGTAAGGTGGAACCAGTCGGAACCTTCAAAAATCTTGTCCCAGTCAAAGTCGGCGGAAGTGCTTTCGGCAATGGCAGAACCAGCCCTGTCATAGATGCACTTTGAAGGGCGCTGGCTTGCACCCCTTTCATTGAAGTAGATTCCCACACGGTTTCCGCCGCGGGTGATGAAGGATGTGTTCACCCCAAAACGGCGCAATGCATTTACCGCACACTGACCGATTTCGTGGGCTGGAAGTTTTGTTACATAGACTGAATCAGCACCGAAATTGGCAAGGGACACTGCAACATTGGCCTCTGCCCCTCCAAAAGTGGTTGTCATCTTGTCCGACTGGACAAAACGGTAATAACCTTCCGGTTCAATGCGGAGCATGACTTCGCCGAATGTTACGACTTTCATTTATTTAGTTTCCTGCCAATGGTGTGTCTTGAAGAATGAGGAAGCGACTTGCATATCCCTTGAAATAGTCTTCTTCAGTAAGGGTATATGACATGATGCTTCTTCTGGCTGTATCTGCAGCTTCGATTTTTCCAGTCTTGTCTGCAACTCTTGTACCGTATTCACGGATTCCGTTCTTTGCATTGCCGCGAGGGTAGATCGTAAGGTTCATGTCGTCGTCCCATACGATTTCCGGTGAATACCATTCGTCAAGAACACAATCAATGAGGGCAAGGTTATCCCAGTCCTTTGTGCTTGTTGCGCTTCCTTTTCCGTCTGTCTTCAATACATAGGCTGTTGTCTTGCCTTTTCTGTCACCTGTAAAGCGGCAGTTTCTGAAAACAAAGCCCGGCTTTTCGGCAAGGGACTGGCTGTTTACTACACATGCATCCTTTTCGCCAAATGTATCTTCGCGAAGGTAAATCTCGCAGTCTTCAAAGTATGAAAGTTCGCTTTCACCGTAGATGAAATCCTTGTCGCCGGAAATCTTGCATTCGGTAAAGCAGGCGTTTCCCTTTACATAAAGGGTATTCTGCCTTCCTACAATCACCATTCCGCTGCAGTTCAATGTACCTGAAGTGTTTCCCCAAACCAGGGCTTCAGCACTGTCGGCAAGGGTATTTCCCTCTTCAACGGTCTTTCCATGGGTATTTTCAATGGTGAAATTTTTAAGGGTTACTTTTGTTGCGTTAGGTCCAAATACAAAAACACCCCTGTTGTTGATTCCCCTGTTGTAGGATTCGCAGTTGTCGGCCTTAAGGACGCAGTCTTCTGCCTTTGTTCCGGGAAAACTTTCGATTACAACTGGATTAGGGAGGTTATAGCGAACCGATTCCCTGTACATTCCCGGTTCAAGAATTATATGAACGGCAGATTCCTTTGAGATGCTGCCTGAAGATGACATTTCCTTTATTTTTTTTAGGGCAGCCGTTAATGCTGCAGGTGATTTTGAACTAACATTTATTTCCAACATGTTTAAAAGTATAGTATGCAAATGAATAAATAGCAAACATATATGGCTTCCAAGGTATTTCAGATTTCATTCATAACACAAATTTCTTTTGCGTATCATATAAATTTGAAAAACAATTTTTTTTGTTGCGTTATTTTCAAATTGTAATATTCTGATTTATGGAGGAAATTAAAAATGAAAAAACTTTTAGTTCTTATTGCTGCAGCACTTATGTGCTCAGGACTTTTTGCACAGGCTGCAGGAAATTGGGTTGCTTATTCAGATGAAGAAGGCAACGGAGGATCAAGTACAGCAGTTGCTACTGTAAACGGAGATTCAGTTAACTTCTCTGGTACAGTTACAACAAAATACCAGTACGGATATGCAGGCATCCGCACAGACGATGCAGCATTCATCGAAGCCCTCAAGACATCAAAGGGAATCAAGCTCACAGTAAAGGGTGACGGAAAGAAGTACAGCGTTCGCGTTGAAACAACAGACAGACCTGACTAATGCTTCCACCAGTTCACATTCCCAACTTCTGGTTCTGCAAAGACTTTTGACATTCCTTTCTCAAAGCTTACACAGGAACCATGGGGAAAAGCTGCTAAGTTCGACCCAAGCAAGATCAAGACAGTTTCTATCCACACAGTTGGCCAGCCAATTGCACAGTACAGCCTTGACATCGTTAAGCTTGAACTCTTGAAGTAATTCTTCAACTTCAATAAAAACGAAAGCCCGTTTGATTTTCAAACGGGCTTTTTTATTTGTGCCTGATTTTTTTAGAAATCAGCAGCCGGCTTTTTTCAAAGCGTCTTCCAATGTCATGCCTGCATATTCCTGGGCACGGAAAATCCTTCCTGATTTTTTGTCGTCGGCAAATGCACCGAGGATTATTCCAGGAACTGCACTTTCAGGAGCATTCGGAGCACCGTTTCCGCCAAGGTCGGTTCTGCACCAGCCTGGATCTGCAAGATTGATCATCACATCGGTTCCTTCGACTGTAGTGCCAAGATCCCTTGTAACTTTATCAAGGGCTGCCTTGCTTGCAGAATAGCCTGCCTGCTGCGGCTCCCTGTCGATGCCGCTTGTAGTGTTCACGATTCTTCCGAAGCCGTTCTTAATCATCTTTGGCATGAAGTGATAGCAGATCATCATCGGCGCAATTGTATTTACATTGAAGCTTACCTCGTAGTCTTCCGCCGGAGTCGTAAAATATTCCGTGCGGTAGGCAATCTGAAGCCCTGCGTTGTTCAACACAACCTCAACATTAACACCGAGTCCATCGATTTCATCAAGCATCTTTTTCACTTCGTCCAGCCTGTTAAGTTCAGCCTGAACGCAATGAACCTTTACGCCTGAAGCTTCAAGTTCCTTAGCAAGGGATTCACAATGTTTCTTATCCCTCGCATGAAGAACAAGGTTGCATCCCTTTGATGCCATAAACTGTGCAGCAAGTTTTCCCAAACCCCTGCTTGCCCCCGTTACGAGAGCCCATTTCCCTTTCAAGTCTGTCATGGTTTTATGATACCCCATCAAAACCAGTTGTCAAAAATATTTTGTTTTATTTCTTCATTTCGCGGCAATAGTCTTCCAGCAGCCGGTCTACTTCCTTCCAGGAACTGCACCTGAAGAATTTATTACTTTCCGGAACACCCTCCACATTCCAGGGGCGGGAAAAAACCGCGGTCCTGCAGCCTTCCATTTTTTCAAGGTGAACCAGTGCCGACGGAGAATCTTCCACGGCAAAGTCAAAATGCATTCTGGAAAACTCCTCTACAGTCAGGGCCCTTTCCTTTGATTCCGTGTCCATTCCCTGCCTGCCGTATTTGTCCACATGTATTACTTTAATGTCCTCAAGGCCGTGTTCCCTAAGCCACCGTTTTGTACTCGGGACAGAAAAGAAGGGGCGTCCCGTTACGATTTCCACATCATGGCCCGCAGCCATCCATTTCCTGATTGTTTCCGATGCCCCCGGAGTCTCTTCATAGGACAGGAGGATTTCCGGCGTATGTGCCTTTTCCATCAGCTCCGTATACTGACGGTCGTTCAAGGCAAAGGCTTTCTGAAGATTGAAAAACCTGATTTCACCGTAGGGAACATATATTCCAAACATTTCCTTTACAAGACCTGAAAAATGCACGGCTGTTTCTGAAACCACATCATCAAAATCTACATAAATCCGCATAAAATCCCCTGAAAATTTAAAAAAAACTACCGTTAGTTTTGCAACCATACGGTAGTTTTCATCAATTTTATCAGTCTACAACTACATTTTCCGCATCGATCAGGCGGTCCATGTACCATTTCACCTTTTTCCACTCTTCCTGGACATTCTTTGTCTTTTTGCCAAGGCGGGCAAGGTATTTTACGGCAGTTCCAAGATTAAAGGCCTGTCCCCCGGTGATACCGCTTGTAAACAGCTCGATGATGTCTATGGCCTCAATTCCGCTCTTGTTAAGGTATCTCTTTGGATGGTTAGTGACGGCCTTGTCTGCCTCATCCTCGATTTCAAAGCTTTCGCTTGGATTTTCTGCCTCAGCTGCTATCACGCCATAAATTTCAGTATCTTTTGAAGTGCTGAGCTTTTCATATTCCTTCTTTACAAACACAACCTGAGCCATGTCGTTTAAAACCTTTGCTGCAACTGCAGAGGGCATTTCCTCACTGTATTTCTTTACAAGTTCAACTGCTTCCGAAACCGTCATTTTCTTTGCCATACATCCCCCAAAATCGTCTTTAATTCAACACCTACAATATAGTGAAGATTCTTGAAGTTCTCAAGGAAAGATCCCTCCTTATGTGGTATAATTGAACTGTTATTTATATTTGGAGGCAATTTTATGCAGCAGCTTGAAAAACAGTTTCATATCCATTGTGTAGAAGGCGATGTAGGCCGTTATGTAATTCTCCCGGGTGATCCTGGACGCGTTGAATCCATTGCAAAACTTTTTGACGACGCACATTTTGTTGCCTCAAACCGTGAATTCACAATCTGGACCGGTACCCTTGAGGGCGAGAAAGTTTCGGTATGTTCCACAGGCATTGGCGGACCTTCTGCATCCATCGCTATGGAAGAACTCCACAACATCGGAGCTGACACTTTCATTCGAGTCGGAACCTGCGGCGGAATCGACCTTGATGTTAAAAGCGGTGATGTTGTAGTTGCAACCGGAGCCATCCGCTACGAACACACAAGCTGCGAGTATGCCCCAATAGAATACCCTGCAGTTCCAGACTTCGGAATTACAACAGCCCTTGTCCAGGCCTGCAAGAATCTTGAAAAGCGCTGGTGCACCGGAGTAGTGCAGAACAAGGATTCCTTCTACGGTCAGCACAGCCCGGAAAAATCTCCCGTTTACTATGAGCTCCTTCAGAAATGGGACACCTGGAAACGCCTTGGAGTAAAGGCAAGCGAAATGGAAAGCGCAGCTTTGTTTGTTGTTGCCGCTGCCCTTGGCTGCCGCTGCGGAAGCTGCTTCCATGTAATTTGGAATCAGGAAAGGGAAAAGGCCGGACTTGATCAGGAAATGAGCGAAGACACTTCCTCTGCTGTTCAGGTTGGAGTCGAAGCCTTAAGACTTGTAATCCAGCAGGACAGACTCAACAAAAAATAATTCTTTCGGGTAAGGCATTTTTATGAATCCATATATCCTCACTTACAACATTTGTTTTCTGTATTCTCTTTTACTTGTGGTTGCAGCATCCATTGCCTTTCACAACAAGGTGTCCATTTTCTACCACATGCTTTTTGCTTCGATAATGATCACCTGTTTTGGATTCCTTCAGACCGCCTGCTCGGAAAATCTTCAGACTGCAATTTTCGCAAATGAAATCGTTTACCTTGGCGCAAGCTTCAATCCAATCCTTATGGTCATGTGCTATAAGGATTTGTGCAGGTTCAAACTGAAAAAGATACTTGTGTGCTGCACCCTTGTACTCGCCCTTGCAGTCCTAATTTTCTCCTGCACCGTAAAATTTACAGACCTTTACTACAAGGAATTTTTCATTACAAGAATCAACGGACTTACACTTCTCAACAAGAAGTACGGCATCCTTCACAACATCTATTACATTTACATTGCAGGAACAAACATTCTTGGATTCTATATTGCCGTAAAGTCCTTCACAAAGAAACATGAAGTTTCCTTCGTTACAAGCGGGCTCCTCATCGTCTCAATGATTTTAAGCGCCCTTTGCTATTTGATCCAGCAGGTTACAAAATGCAAGATATCAATTGTTCCAGTCACCTATGTAATTTCCGAAACTTTCATTTTCCTGCTCCTTGCAAGAATTCAGCTTTATGACATAAGGAAAATTTCCACAAGATATTTTGATGAAACTAAATCCACCGGCTTCATCCTTTTCAGCAAGAAAGGTAAATATCTTGGTTCCGATTCAACTGCAAAATTATGGTTTCCGGAAATCATGAAGCTTAAGCTTGACTGTACCATTGAAAATTCTTCCTCGAAATTCCTTAAGGAAATTTCCAGCTGGATTAACAGGCCACCTTCAAAAATTTCCTATTTCGAAACCAAAGATAAGATCATCGGTGCAAGAGTCCACGACCTGAAGGAAATCAAAAGCAATGTACATGTAATTTTTCTTTCGGACGATACTCAGCAACAGAAATATACAAAACTCATTGAAAACTACAAGGACAAGCTTGAAGAAGAAGTTGAAATAAAGACTGAAAAACTTCTGCAGATTCAGAACGACATCCTCATCAGCATGGCTAACATCGTTGAAAGCCGTGACAACAATACTGGCGGCCACATTGCCCGTACAAGTGATGTCGTAAGAATTTTTGTTGAACACCTCATAAAGAAAAACAAATATCCTGAGCTTACGGATAAATTTTCAGAACATGTAATCAAGGCAGCTCCTCTCCATGACTTTGGAAAAATTGCAATTCCAGACGGTATACTTAACAAACCTGGAAAATTCGAACCGGAAGAATACGAAGTGATGAAAATGCATTCTGCAAAGGGAGCCGACATCGTAAAAAAAATCCTTAACAATACAAACGATAAAGAATTTAAGGACATTGCCGTTAATGTTGCCCACTATCACCATGAAAAGTGGAACGGTCAGGGATATCCCGAAAAACTCAGCGAAAAGAACATTCCTTTTGAAGCCCGCATCATGGCCCTTGCCGATGTCTTTGATGCTCTTGTAAGCAAAAGGGTCTACAAGGAAAGCTTTGACTACGACAGGGCATTTAAAATTGTTGAAGAATCTTCCGGCTCTCATTTTGATCCGGAACTTTGCAAGGATTTCCTTGAATGCAGAAAGATTCTTGAAGAACTGTATTCTTCCTACAATGCCTCCGCATAAATACATTTCGTCCCCAAAATGAAATACGAAAAAATTGTTTCCGGCATTTTCATCTCACGCCCAAACCGTTTCATCGCACATGTGGAAGTGAACGGAAAGGAAGAAACAGTACATGTAAAAAACACCGGCCGCTGCAAGGAACTTTTAATTCCCGGAACAAAAGTTTACCTTGAAGATTTTGAGGGCCGCATGGGTACACGCAAACTTCGATACTCTTTGGTCGCTGTAGAAAAATGTTGTAAAAACAACAAAACAAAATTAATCAACATGGACAGTCAGGCTCCCAACGCAGTCATTAAAGAAGAATTCCAGAAAAGCAGCATTCATTTCAAACCGGAATGCACTTACAAAAATTCCCGCTTTGACTTTTATTTTGAAAAAACCGATGATGTTGGAAATACAACAAATGGATTTCTTGAAGTAAAGGGCTGCACCCTTGAAAATGACGGGCACTGCAAGTTTCCCGACGCACCGACTGAAAGGGGAGTGAAGCACCTTGAAGAATTGATCGATGCAAGGGAAAAGGGCTATTGGGCCGGAGTTCTGATTCTGATACAGATGGAAGATGTAAAGGATTTTGCACCAAACGACGAGACCCACAAGGCCTTTGGTGATGCACTGCGTCTTGCAGCAAGCAGGGGAGTGGAAGTCCTCTGCTACAGCTGCCATGTCACACCGGACAGACTGGAAATTAAAGACAAAGTTAAAGTCATTTTGTAATCATTTATTTTTTTTCAAAAGAGCATCTATTATTTTACCTATCGCTTCAATTTCGGAATCATCTAAATTGCGCATTTTTTTTGCTATTTCAAATATTTCTGGCGACAGAATTTCTGACTCTGAATTTTTTCCTGTGGCAAGATAATCGAGGGAAACATTAAGAGCTGAGGCAATTTTTTGAGCAATATCAATACTCGGAAGAGTTTCACAACCTGGACGATATTTTTTTAATGTATTCTCACTTATACCTGTTTTTGCTGAAAACTCTTTCAGTGAAATCTGTTGATAACTTAATTCATCTCTAAAATTCTCTGCGAAACTCATTGTTTCATAGTAGTAAAATTTGGTCCCTGATCGGCGAATATGTATAAAATTTGACCTTATTATCTTTAAAGGATAAAATAAGATACCTTCTAAACAAAGTTACCTTATTTTACATTTCCGAGACTTAACATGGCAAAAAACTCTCAGCTGCACAACGCAAAGAATGCTAAAAACGATGAATTTTACACCCAGCTATCTGATATCGAAAATGAATTGAAACATTATAAAAATCATTTTAGAAACAAGATTGTTCTCTGTAACTGTGATGATCCTAGAATCAGTAATTTCTTTCATTATTTTTCGTACAATTTTGAACAACTTGGATTACAAAAACTAATTACTGTCTGCTATAAAAATCAAGAAAGAGATTTGTTCAGCCAGAATGATTGTGAAAGCGCAATCTATCTTGAATACTGCGGTGAAAAAAACGGCGGAACAATTCCTACCGTAGAGGAAATCGGAGTAAAGTCGTTGAAAGGTGATGGCGATTTTCGTTCCCAAGAATGTATTGAACTTTTAAAACAGGCTGACATCGTAGTTACAAACCCGCCCTTCTCACTTTTTAGGGAATATGTTGCACAGCTTATTGAATACGATAAAAAGTTTCTGATTATCGGGAATCAGAATAATGTAACCTACAAAGAAACATTTTCACTAATAAAGCAGAATAAAATGTGGCTTGGATTTAAAAGCGGAGATATGTCTTTCAAGGTACCTGCAGACTCTGAACCAAGAGAAACAAGATTCTGGATTGATGAATCAGGACAGAAATGGCGGAGTTTGGGAAACATCTGCTGGTACACAAATCTGGATATTTCCAAGCGACACGAAAATTTGATCCTTTATAAAACTTACAGCGAAGAAGAATATCCTAAGTATGATAATTATGAAGTTATAAATGTAAATCGCGTAGATGAAATTCCATTTGATTATTGTGGTGTAATGGGAGTCCCTATAACTTTTTTTGACAAATATAATCCGGATCAATTTGAAATCTTGGGAATTGCAAATTCAGCACGATGGATTGATTTTGAATGTTATACAAAAATCAATGACAAGAAAATCTACAATCGCATCCTAATCCGAAACAAACGCCCAAAATAAGAGGAGAAAACAAAATGGAAATTGAACCAAGAAAAATCACGATTCGCCAGTTGACGGAAGGCTACAAAGACAATGCAGAAAATGGTGTAAAAGGTTTTGACGGCAAACTTGATATTCGCCCTCCTTATCAAAGAGAATTTGTTTACAACGAAAGGCAGAGAGACCTTGTAATCGACAGCATCGTTCAGAATTTTCCTCTTAATGTTATGTATTGGGCAGAACGATCAGACGGAACTTTTGAAGTTATGGACGGACAGCAAAGAACTATTTCAATTTGCCAGTATGTGGCAGGAGATTTTGCACATTGCATGAGGTATTTTCATAACTTGCAGGAAGACGAAAAAAATCAGATTCTTGATTATGAATTGAATGTTTACATTTGTCGGGGAACAGATTCCGAAAAATTAAACTGGTTCAGACGAATAAACATAGCAGGAGAAAAACTTACAGACCAGGAAATTTTAAATGCTGTTTATTCCGGATCATGGGTTACTGATGCAAAAAATTATTTTTCCAAAAACGGATGTGTTGCTTACAAGGTTGCTGGCGATTATGTGAACGGTTCAACAATCAGACAAGATTTTCTTGAAACTGCCATTAAGTGGATTTCCAAAAGCAACATTGAAAATTATATGGCCTGCCATCAGAATGATCCAAACGCACTTGCTCTGTGGCAATATTTCAGTTCGATTTTTACTTGGGTTGAAGGTACTTTCAAACACACAAAAGAACGAAAAAAAATCATGAAAGGAATTGATTGGGCAGAGTTGTATGATAATTTTAAAGATGTAGTTCTGGACACAAATAAAATTGAAGCGGAAATTGAAAGCCTTATTCTTGATGATGATGTTACCAACAAAAAAGGAATTTTTAATTTTGTTTTGACAAGAAATGAAAAATATCTTTCAATCAGAACTTTTTCTGACAGTCAAAAACTTGCAGCTTATGAAAAACAAAATGGAATTTGCGCAAATCCAGACTGCCCAGAACATGACAGACACTTTGAACTTTCCGAAATGGAAGCAGACCACATTACCCCATGGAGTAAAGTCGGTAAAACAGTTTTAGAAAACTGCCAGATGCTGTGCAAAGAATGCAACAGACGAAAAAGTGATAAATAAATTTATATAGAAAAAAATCCGCCCTGAGTTAACAGGACGGATTCTATCGCAAAACTAACGAATCAAGATAAATTATTTTGCAAGGTACTCGTTGATAGAAGCGGCGGCTTTTCTACCTTCACCCATGGCAAGGATTACTGTTGCAGCCCCTAGAACGATGTCTCCACCTGCCCAAACCTTTGTCATGCTTGTAGCCTGCTTTTCATCAACTGTGATGTGACCGTGATCGTCAACCTTGATCTCTGGAGTTGTTGCAGGAATCAATGGGTTTGAATTGTTACCGAGGGCAACGATTACAGCATCACAAGGAATCTCGTGTTCAGAACCCTTGATTTCAACTGGACGGCGGCGTCCCTTTTCATCTGGTTCACCAAGTTCATAAGAAAGGGCCCTAACTGCGCGAACCCTTCCGAATGTTTCCTTGTTGTTTGGATCATCGTAACCAAGGATTTCAACAGGGTTTTCAAGGAACTTGAATACTACGCCTTCTTCTTCTGCGTGATCAACTTCTTCACGGCGAGCTGGCATTTCAGTTCTTGAACGGCGGTAAACAACGTAAACCTTTTCTGCACCAAGGCGGAGGGCCATACGTGCACCGTCCATGGCAACGTTACCGCCACCACAAACTACAACTGTCTTTGCGTGGAAGTAAGGTGTGTCTGCATGTTCTTCATCGTAAGCCTTCATGAGGTTTGCGCGTGTAAGGTATTCGTTTGCAGAGAAAACACCGATGAGGTTTTCACCAGGGATTCCGAAGAACTTTGGAAGACCTGCACCCGTTCCAACGAATGCTGCATCAAATCCCTTTTCTGTAAGGATCTGCTGAACTGATGTTGTGCGTCCAACGAGAGTGTTGTATTCAAACTTAACACCCATCTTTTCAAGGTTTTCAACTTCCTTCTGAACGATTGCCTTTGGAAGACGGAATTCTGGAATACCGTAAACCATAACGCCACCGGCCTTGTGGAAAGCTTCGAACACTGTAACATCGTGACCTGCACGGCGGCAGTCTGCAGCTACAGTCAAACCTGCAGGACCTGAACCAACAACTGCAACTTTCTTTCCTGTTGAAGCAGCAACTGCTGGAGCTGTTGTAAGGTTGTTGTTTCTTTCGTAGTCTGCAACAAAGCGTTCGAGACGTCCGATTGAAACTGACTTTTCTGCGTTCTTGTAAACCTTACCAACTGTACACTGTCCCTGACACTGCTTTTCCTGTGGACAAACGCGACCACAGATTGCTGGCAAAAGGTTTGTTCCCTTGATGATGTCTACGGCACCCTTGAAATTTCCCTTTGCAACTTCTGCAATGAAAGTTGGGATCTGAACATTAACAGGACATCCGTTTACACAAGGAGCGTTCTTGCACTGGAGACATCTCTGTGCTTCAACTACAGCCTGTTCTGCTGTGTAGCCGAGGGCAACTTCTGTCATCTGGCGTGCGCGAACAAGTGGTTCTCCAGAAGGCATTTCCATCTGAGGAATCTTCATGCGGTCAGGATTCTTAAGTTCCTTTCCTTCAATCTTTGCCTTTTCTTCAAGGGCAATTTTATTAAGTTCATCTATTGTTTTATGACTCATTTTCAATATCTCCTAAGATTGGACTTATCTGTCAACAGTGAATGAGCTGCGGAGTCGGGGTTCGGTCCTCGAAAAAATTCTGCAGGGCCGAAGGACCGAAGCCTTTTTCGGGGGACGGTTCCCGACGGGAGCTGTTCATTCAATTTTTTTATTTAAGTCCGATATTGCACTTATGCTTTGCTTCCTGTTCTTCCTTAGCAAAACTCTTCATGCGCATCATCATGTTGTCCCAGTCAACTTCATGTGCATCAAAATCTGGACCGTCAACACAAACGAACTTTGTCTTTCCGCCAACACTTACACGACAACCACCACACATACCTGTACCGTCGATCATGATTGTGTTCAAGGAAACTGTTGTCTTGATGTTGTACTTCTTTGTTGTTGCTGCACAGAACTTCATCATGATTGGAGGTCCGATGGCGATTACTTCTGCAGGTGGAACCTGGCTCTGGCAAAGTTCATCGAGAACTTCTGTAACGAGACACTTGCGGCCTTCAGAACCGTCGTCTGTACAGATGATCACTTCGTCACAAACAGCCTTCATTTCATCAACGAAAATGAGGAGGTCCTTGTTGCGGGCACCTTCAATGAGGATAACCTTGTTTCCGGCTGCCTTAAGGGCCTGAACGATAGGGTAGAGTGGAGCTGTACCGAAACCGCCGCCAACGCAAACTACAGGGCGGTCATATTTTTCAATTACAGAAGGAGTTCCAAGAGGACCGAGTACACCACCAAGATAATCGCCTGCCTTAAGGTTGGCAAGCTTCATTGTTGAAGCACCGATTGGCTGGAAAGCGATTGCAACCCATCCTTCTTCTGCATTTGCATCTGCGATTGTAAGAGGAATGCGTTCATTCAAATCCTGATCAACCATTACAATCAAAAACTGTCCGGCCTTGCGGTTCTTTGCAATATCCGGAGCTTCAAATTTCATGTAGTAAACAGCCTCTGAAAGGTGTTTCATTTCAATTATTTTATTCATATAACCCCTTTTGCACATTCCAAAAAGTGTGTGTGTGTAGAATTAAGCAATTTTACTATATATATGTCGGTTTTTCAATAATTTTAATGACATTATTTTCTTTTTTGTCATTCAAATTTATGGTGAGAGAGGAAATTTAAGCGTATTTCGAGAGTTTTTTCGACTGCTTTTAGTTGTAGATCACTTTATCAGACGGCAGAAGCCTGCTCACAACCCTTTCGAGTTTATCACACTCGATCGGTTTGGTGATGTAGTCGACGAAACCTGCCTTCTCATAGATTTCCCTTGCCCCGTTAAAGGCGTTTGCCGTAAGCATTACGCAAGGAGTTTCGGCATTCAGTCCCTTTTCATCCTTCCTTAGGAATTCATAGGTCTCCATGCCGTTCATGTTCGGCATCATGTGATCAATAAGTATAAGGTCGAATTTTTCCTTCTTGCAAAGGTTGATGCATTCGTCGCCGCTCTGTGCAAGGCTGACCTTCATTTCCGTCTGCTTCAGAAGGTTTTCAATAACATAAAGGTTCAGGTCTATGTCATCCACAACCAGAACGCTGGCTTTTGGGGCCTTAAAGAGAACCGAATATTTTTTCTCTTTTGCCGAAACATTCTTCTTGAAATCGACTTTTCCCACGGGTTCAAAATCCACGATTTTCTGCTTTATCCTCAAGGCAAATTCCGAACCTTTGCCGTAAACGCTATCTACTTCTATGTCGCCGCCCATAAGTTTTGCAAGTTCCCTGGAAATCCTAAGGCCTATTCCAGTTCCCTCAATGTTTCTGTTTTTCTCTATGTCAAACCTTTCAAAACGGCCGTACATTTTCTTCAGGTCTTCTTCCCTAATGCCCGTACCGGTGTCCTTTACTGAAAAAAGCATTTCAATGTTGTCGGCATTTTTTGTTCCTGTAATCGAGTAGGTTACCTTTCCTTCCCTGGTGTACTTTGCAGAATTGGTCAGGAAGTTCAAAACGATTTCACGGATTCTCTTTCTGTCTCCCCAAAGTGAAGCCGGAAGGTTCTCGTCCATTTCAATTTCGAATTTCAGGTTCTTTTTTTCTATTCGCTCGCGCACCATAACAACCGTTTCTCGGACAAGAGATTCAAGACTGTATTCACCTGGAATGATTTCTATTTTTCCCGCTTCAATTTTTGAAAGGTCAAGGATTTCATTTATGAGTGAAAGGAGTGTCTGTCCGCTGCTGTTGATGTTTTCCGCATAGCCCGCAATGTTTTCATCATTGCATTCCCTAAGGATCATTTCGTTCATTCCAAGGATTGCATTTATAGGCGTGCGGATTTCATGGCTCATGTTCAAAAGAAAATCGCTCTTTGCACTGCTTGCCCTTTCTGCTTCATTTTTTGAAGACTCCAGAAGTTTGTTCTGCCTTGAAAGATAGCAGACAAGCTGAAAGGAAATGGATGCAAAAACAATGATGTAGGCAATGCAGATAACAAGATCCGACCAGTAGGATCTTGCGGCATTTTCATCCAGATGCCTGAAGAAGAAGGACATTAGGATTCCAACCAAACTCAACCCGGAAACCGTAAGGTTAATCTTCTTGTTCATTACGGGAACGGAAAGTAGCATTGGAATTACATAGATGAGCTGGGTATGGGTAAAGTAATAGTGCTGGCAGGAAATGACCGTACAGATTGCAACAAGGGAAATGCTTATGACGAAACACTGCTTCATCAGATGATTCTTGAAAACCCTTATGAGTATGTTTTCCAAAATCAAGATGATTGCATTCAAGAGATTTGAAAGAACTATCCATCGGAAAACCCAGGCCTTGTCCTCAAATATTTCGCTTGTGAATTCCATGACCGGAATGATCATTTCAAGAATAAAGCAAAGGACTGCAAGGGTATACCCTGTGAAAATCAATGATCTGGTTGCTTTTCTGTAATTTTCCATTTCCATATTCAAACTCTCAAAAACTATATTTTCTGGAAAAATCTTTTCTATCTGTTTGTAGTGTCCTGTGCCCCAGCGCTCACATATTTGTCAAGCTGAGTTTCAGCCTGCTTTACATTCTTGCGTATGCTTGGACCGCCGATACAGCCGCCTTCACAGGCCATCACTTCAATAAGGTTTGGAGTGTCCGGCTTAGCCGGAATCTTTCCGCTGTTGATGAGCCCGTATGCATTGAGCATCTTCATTCCGCTCTTTGTAAGGCCGTTGATCTTTGCAGGACGAAGAATCGTCTTGTCCGTAAGCCTCAAGGCAACCGCATCAAGGACACCACCTGACTTTGCAAAATTTCTTCCGCTTGAAGTAGGGATGATTGAACCCGGTGCAACTTCCATTTTCGAAACATCGATTTCCTTTGCAATGAACAGGGCCTCGATGTCGGCCGTACTCAGTACATAGTCCACCATGTCATCGTCAAAACCTTCGCGGCGCTTTGCAAGGCAAGGTCCGATGAATACCGTTATGCAGTCGGGGTCTGCCTTCTTTGCAATTTCAGCAGTGTAGTGCATTGGGCTTCTTGTTTCGGAAATACATTCCGCAAGGGCTGGAACATGTTTCTTTACGGCACGAACATAAGCCGGACAGCAGGAGGTTGTCATCATCTTGTCGCCTCGAGCCATTCGTTCCTCAAATTCCTTTGCTTCGTTGTCTGCGCATATGTCTGCACCTATGGCAACTTCCCAGGTACGGTCGAAACCTGCCTTAAGGAAAGCACTTTCAAGCTGACCTGGAACCGCATCAAACTGGGATGCAATGGCAGGAGCATAAAGGGCTACGACTTTTTTATTGCTGTCCATGATGTGCCTTATGACATCCACAAGCTGGCTCTTGCTCATCATGGCGCCGAAAGGACATTCCCTCATGCAGTTTCCGCAGAAAATGCATTTGTGGTAGTCGATCCTTTCGTGTCCGCTTTCATCCTTGCTGATTGCTCCAACAGGGCAAGCTTCTTCGCAAGGAACTGGAATTTTTATGATTGCGTGGTATGGACAGTTTTCAAGGCATTTTCCGCAGTTGATGCAGATGTCCTCGTTGATGTGTGCGTGCCGGTCAATGGTGATGGCCTGTTTTGGACAGTTCATCTTGCAAGGGCGGGCATCACACCCCTGACAGGCATTTGTTACCATGTAGTGGGCCTTAACACAGGCATTGCAGGCTTCGTGAAGGACAGTAAGCATCGGCCATGTTGGCTTTTCACGGGAAAGGGCCTCCTTTGCAAAAGATGCAAGGGTTCTTTCTTCATCAATGTTTTCGACAGAGATACCCATACGGGCAATCGTTCTCATGCGAATTATTTCTCTGTCGTGAAAAATACAGCACCGTAGGGGAGGCTTGTCGCGGGGAACCATTTCCCTTGGAATAAAGTGAACCCCTTCTTCAAGCTTTCCTTCAAGCTGAAGCTGGGCAATTCTGACAAGAATCTCTCTTTTTACATTTGCAGTATTATTATTGATGTTCAACATATTTCCATATTATAGCGATGTCTATGGCTCTTTGTCATCAGAATATCTTGTTTATAAATTGCATTGAGGGTTATACTTTGATTATGGTTACAAAAAAGACGGCGGACAGGCTCATTGCCCTTGCTGAGAAATACGAAACAAAAGATTTCCTTGCAAAGGATCCTTCTCAGTTCATGCACAGGTATTCTGCCCCTGTGGAGATGGAAATTGCCGCTTTTCTTGCCTCCAGCATGGCTTTTGGTAGAAGGGACCAGATTCTGGCCCATACGGAAGCCGTTCTTCAGGCAGCGGGTACAGGTCTTCTGAAATGGGTACAGAACAAAGGGTACAGAAAATTCTTCACCAAGGGGGACAGTTCCTTTTACAGAATGTACACCCACAATGATTTTCTTCTCTTTTTTGACACCATCTGCACCTTTATTAACGAATCTGGCTCCATTGGAAATCATCTTAAGAAAATCTACACCCATTCGGACGGTGGCACTGAGTATCTGACACCTATAATCTGTAACCTTTTCTCTGAAAACTGTCACCTTATACCGCATTCAAAGGGTACAGCTGCAAAAAGAATCAACATGTTCCTCCGTTGGATGGTCAGGGACAATTCACCGGTTGACCTTGGCTTATGGAAGGACTGGTACAGCAAAAAGAACCTTCTGATTCCACTTGATACCCATGTAATGCAGGAAGCTGCGGCCCTTGACCTTTTCCAGCTTTCCAAAAACGGCAATGTTCCATCTGCATCCTTTAAAACCGACGTTCAGCTGACAACCCTCATGGAGTCGGTTTTTCCCGGAGATCCTTGCCGGGCCGACTACGCCCTTTTCGGTTTTGGTGTGGATAAAGATGCGGAATAGTGATATTCTATCAACATGATCGAATTAACTAGCAAACAGAGAAAATCCCTTGAAAAACAGGCCCACGACCTTAGTCCGGTTGTAATCATTGGCCAGCAGGGAGTGACAGAAAACCTTGTAAAGATGGTGGCAGATTCACTTAAGGCCCACGAACTCATCAAGGTAAAGTTCAACGAATACAAGGACGACAAAAGGGAATATTCTGAAGACATTGCAAACCGCACCGATTCTAACCTTGTCAGGGTAATCGGAAATGTTGCCATCTTTTACAGACAGAACGAAGATCCTGAAAAGCGCCGCATAAGCCTTAAATAAACAGTTTTCGGAGGTAGGATATGGAACTTAAAGAAGAAACAATCAAGGATTTGATTACAAAAGCTACAAAAATGCTGGAATATTCCTATGTTCCATACTCACACTTCCATGTAGGGGCAGCCCTCCTTGCAAAAAACGGCACCGTATTTACAGGCTGCAACATTGAAAACGCTGCTTACGGTCCAAGCAACTGTGCGGAACGAACTGCAATTTTCAAGGCTGTAAGCGAAGGGGTAAAGGACTTCGACGCCATTGCCGTTGTTGGCGGCCCAGACGGCGTTATAAAGGACTTCTGTCCCCCTTGCGGTGTTTGCCGCCAGGTACTTGCCGAATTCTGCACAAAGGATTTCAAGGTAATCCTTGCAAAATCACCTGACGAATACAAGGTTTTCAGGCTTGAAGAACTTCTTCCTGAAAGCTTTTCCCTCTGATTGTACCCATAATTTTAAAATATTTGCTTTTTTCAGAATCCCATTTTATAATGATGTAATGCTCTTTTATGGGTGCAGATTATTATGAAGGGAGTTCATCGTGAAAGAAATCACCATTGAATTGGATAAGTCTAGCAAGGTAAAACTTTACCACCAGTTGTATCAGGTTTTTGTTGATATGATTGATAGTGGAGAACTTCCTGTAGGAACAAAGCTTCCATCCATCAGAAATCTTTCAGAAGACTACAATATCAGCCGCAATACAGTAACAAAGGCCTACAGCGAGCTTGAAAAAGACGGATACATCTATTCCCTCGTAAAAAGCGGTTTCTTTGTAAAAAACCCTAATGAAGCATCCCCTTCGGAATACCATGAAGAAAAAGCTGCTCCTCTAGAGGCAGAGGAAGACAGCGAGATTCCAACAGTAAATTCGCTCCTAAAAAACAGCACTGCGGAAACCCTTTCAAGTTCAGTGGAAGGCTCCGATCTTATCCTTACGAATATGGATGCAATTTCTGCGCCCCGTACAAAAAACGAAACCATAATCCTTAAGGATTCCCTTTCTGATGATGAGGTTCTGCCCCCATCCATGAGCAAATCAATTTCCCTTGAATCAAACAAGGAAATTTCAATCATCATGAGTTCCGGTGATGTAGTGTCGTCTGCCGTAAGCTCTGAAAAAATTCTTTCGCCAATTGCAGCCTTCATTGACAGCTGCATTACAGCCCTTGCAGAGCACCACAACCGCCTTGAAGGCGACGAAAAGACCGACATACTGGGAGAAGCTCCTCTCCGCATTGCACTTGCCGCATTCATCTACAAATACCACAGGATTGACATTAATCCTGCCCAGATAGCACTTGCGTCAAACCTTTCATACTCAATATTCCATTTGCTTCAGCTTGATGAATTCCGTAACCCTTCAAAATCAATTCACGGCCTTCTCCAGCTTGCAGAAAATTCCATATCTCCAGAACCCATAGAACCTGTTGCAGCAATTACGGAAGACATTGACCAGAGCATCATCGGAGCTTTCAATGCTGCAGGCATTAAAACGGTTATCGTAGACATGGACTCAATGGAAGAACAGATAGCAATGCTTGACCGCGTAAAGGCAACCATTTTCATATCGACGACAAGAACTATTAAAATGAAGAACCTTTCTCCCGAAGACCGCCACATGATGTTCAAGTGGCTGATGGCAAAGGAATACAGATACTTCATTGAGTACGATAACATTGCAGAATCCCACGACTATAAAAAAACGGAGAACTATTCCGTTAAGGAAAGGGTCATTTACATCAACAGTTTTGCAAACCTCATTTCAAAGTCCATAAACACTTCCTTCATGTTCCTTCCAAAGCATCTTGTGGAAAGATACAAGGCCAAGTTCAAGGATTTCGGAAGTCCTCTCTCCATGATAGACCAGTGCGGCCTCATAGACTTCCTCATTAAGGGAAAGCTTTACAATTACCTTACAAATCTTGAAATGCTCTAAAATTCTGAAATTCCAGATGGGGGAGGGCAGTTAATACCTGCAGGAATTCCACCATACAAGAATTTACTGAATTTTCCACAATTTGTGGATAACTTGTGGAAAAAGTGGATTTTAAAGTGAATTTGTCCACAGAATTTTGTGGATAAGTGTATTTCTTTGTGGAAAACTCTGTGAATTTATTGTGAATTCCCTTTTTCAGGTGGAATTTACCCCAAATTCACCTATACATTTTAAACAAAAAAGGCTGCGGAATCATTTCCGCAGCCTTCTGTTTTTTAAGCCTTTAAGCTTTACTTACTTGATTTTTACAAGTTCAATGTCGAATGCAATGTATGCACCGCCTGGTATAACTCCAGGATATCCCTGATCGCCGTATGCAAGGTCACTTGGAACAACGATAGTTCTTACTTCACCGCGCTTCATATCCTGAACCATGATGTCGAAACCAGGAATCATCTGTCCACCGTCTGTCATAAAGTCCAAAGGTTCGTGACCTCCCTTGAGGAGCTTTGCAGAACCGTCGAAAACAGTACCGTCAACAAGGTATCCCTTGTATTCTGTAGTAACCATCTTTTTTGCTCCACACTTGTCGCCTGAACCTTCCTTTGTTGTCTTCCAGTAGATTCCGTTTTCATCTACAGCAAAGCCTGGGAATGCCTTTTCAACAGCGGCAATCTTTGCAGCATTTGCCTTCTTCTTTGCTTCAGCAGCAGCCTTCTTTGCAACTTCAACCATCTTGTCAAAGTCTGCCTGTGTTGCTGTAAACTTTTCTGCATCTGCACCCTTGCGGTAGATCTTGATGCTGTTCATCTTATCACCCTGAGCAACAGCATTTACTACTGCCTGGCTTTCTTCATCAACAACAATACCAAAAATTGTGTGCTTTCCGTTAAGCCATGGAGTAGGAACATGTGTAATGAAGAACTGTGATCCGTTTGTATTTGGTCCGGCATTTGCCATGGCAAGGTAACCAGGCTTGTCAAACTGGTACTTGTCGCACCATTCGTCTCCAAACTTGTATCCTGGACCGCCGGCACCTGTTCCCTGTGGATCTCCACCCTGAATCATGAAGTCTGCAATTACACGATGGAACTTAAGCCCGTCATAGAAAGGCTTTCCCTGTGCTGCATCAAGAGTACCTTCTGCAAGACCAACGAAGTTTGTTACTGTCATTGGAGTATCCTTGTAAAGCAACTCGATAGCGATGTCTCCCTTGTCTGTAGAAATTACAGCAAAAAGACCTTCCTTTCCTTCAATTGATTTTTCGCCGCTCATGTTTCTCACAGCCTCCTTTTTTGTTGTTGTTTTATTCTCTGCCTTCTTTGGTTTGCATCCCCCGAAAGAAAGGAATACAAGTCCAATAAACAGAATTGCTATAAGCTTTTTCATTTATTTCCTCCCACCTGTTTCATAAAGCATCCGTAAATTGCATCCAGCCTTGAAAGGAGGGATTTCTTAATCTTGTCTTCAAGCAAACAAAGACTAAAGAAATCAGCCTTCTGGGCCATGTAAACCAGATACTCGTCGCCACAGTCAATGAACACCGCTCCAATGACAAGTTTTCCGCTTGATACGGCCTTTATGGGACCGTAAGAGACAGGAGAAACATTGGTGAACTCTGCAGCCACCTCTTTTTCTCTCTGCGTGTAGGAAATCCTGTAATTGGTCTTTCCAAGGGAATGATCATCCAGCATGCAGTACTGAACCTGTCCGTCAGCATTGCCTTCCGTCATGTCAGGAAACCTTGTCCTGTCCGATTCTCCCTTGATGCAGTAAGCATTACTGTAAAGGATTTCAGTTCTTTTTCTTCTGTTCGAATAATATTCCGTACCTTCAAGCTTGCTTACAGCCCTAAGGATTACAGAAACATCATCAATGGAAGTTCCGTTTTTTGGAAGAAGGTAGAGGTTTTCACCCGACATTGCAGTCAGGTTCAGGTTCTTCCATCCTCCAAAAACTTTTTTTGAAACTTCAGTATCAGGAACAAGTTCAAGGGTGTTTGTTTCATCATTGAACCTGTTTACCTGAATCTTGCCTTCCTTCTTCAGGATTTCATAGTTTTTTTCACCTACAATATCCCTTGCAGAGTAGGAAAAGGCATAACTACCGATAGTTACGGCAGTCATGAATATAAACAGTTTTTTCATAAGCACCTCACGGGCTTTGATTTATCAGCGTACTCCCTTATAGATTACGCGTACCTGTTTATATAAACCATCTCCTTCCGATTTGGTTTCAACATCTGCAATATCATTCAATGTTGTGTGGATAAGACGGCGTTCAAATGGATTCATTGGTTCAAGAAGCATTGATGTCTTCTTCTGGCGAACCTTGTCTGCTGTAACATAGGCAAGGCGAACGAGAGATTCTTCGCGGCGGATCCTGTAGTTTTCCGTATCAAGGATAACGCGGAGGTCTTCTCTTCCAAGATGACCGGCATAGATGTTTACGATGAGCTGAAGGGCATCAAGGTTCTTTCCCTTGCGTCCGATGAGGATTGAAGAAGAGCTGCTTGTAAGCTTGATTCCGATCTTTCTGTCTTCGCGGAACATGATTTCAACTGCAACTTCATATCCCATCTTTTCAATAACAGACTTTGTAAAGTCTACAAGTTTCTGTTCGAATTCATCCTGTGGCATTGGATTTGATACAACTGATCTTGAAACTGAATCAGAAATCTTTCCGTCAAATTCAGATGAAACCTGGTTCTGAGAATCTACAGTGTGAACGCGGATCTTTACATAACCATTCTTAAAGAGACTCTTCTTCTGCGATTCAAGAATTTCTACATCAAACTGATCCTTTTCAAGACCGAGTTCCGAAGCTGCCTTTTCAATGGCTTCCTTTTCTGTCTTTCCTTCGTATTCGTAAGTCATATATATCTCCTTATCTTGTTTTTTTCTTTCCGCCCTTGAACTTGAGTTCATTGGCATTTACAGGCTTCTTTGAGGCCATTTCCTTTCTCTTCTTCTTCATTACGCTGTTGATAACAAGCTGCTGTCCAATCTGAAGGATGTTGCTTGTTGTCCAGTAAAGGAGAAGTCCACTTGGAACATTGTAGAAGAGGAAGAAGAACATGATAGGCATACCGTATGTCATCATCTTCATCTGGCTCTGTGTTGATGCAGCACCTGGGTTTCCGAACTGTGTGATCTTTCCGTTCAAAAGCTGAGAGATTGTGTAGATGAAAGGAAGAAGCCTAAGGTTGTTCATTGTGAATCCGGAAATGAAAGGTATAGCCTTGTTCCATGTCCAGATGGAATCGCCTGTAGAAAGGTCGTCGATCCATCCAGTTACGAAACTTGCACCGCGAAATTCAAAGTAGTTGTTGAATACATTGTACATTGCAAAAAGGATGAACATCTGAACGATCATTGGAAGACATCCAGACATTGGATTGTAACCAACTTCCTTGTAAAGCTTCTGCATTTCTGCACCAAGCTTTGCCTGGTCGTTCTTATACTTTTCCTGAACTTCCTTCATTCTTGGCTGAAGTTCCTGCATCTTGAGGGAACCAACTGCCTGATTCTTGTTGAGAGGGAAGAGGATTATCTTGAGGATGAGGGTAAGGATGATGATTGAAACACCCCAGTTTCCTACTGGTCCGTGAATCTTATCAAGGGACCACTTGAGGATTCTTTCGATAGGGGCAAAGAGTCCGCTTGACTGCAAAGCCATGTTGAACCTTGTGTTTGTAAGTCCCCATGCATTCTTTGTCTGGTCGTTGTACTTGATGAGCTCTGCTTCCTGGCGAGGACCAACATAGATGTAGTAAACATCGTTCACATTCTTTTCAGTGATTGCCTTTCTTGAAAGCATCACCTGAGTCGTTTCACCCTTGTCGGAAATAGACTTAACCGAAGTGTTCATTGTAAGTGAAGCAACAGGCTTTATGAGCATTGTAAAATACTTTCCGCCTGTACCTGCCCATTCAAGGGCTCCCATTTCATAAACCTTGTCGGAAATGCCCTTTCTGATTTTCTTTCCGCCGTTCAATGCAAGGAACTGCCTTACTTCATAGCGGTTCTTCTTGTCATATTTTGGGCCGATCTGTGGGGAAGTCCTGATGCTGTATGATGCTCCGCCCAAATCAAGCTTGTTGTCTCCTTCCTTTGAAAGAACTGAGATTTCAAGTTTGAAGGCATAGTCGTCATCGGCAAAAGTATATTTCTTTCCGAATGTAAACTTGTGTGGATTTCCGTCTGAATCTTTGATTTCGTAGTCGCGGTAGAAAAGGATTGTCTTTGAGTCCTTCATTGAAACATTGAAAATGTCATTGAGAACTGCACCGTCGAAACCGCCGAAGGTTGTAGTGAAGGCCTTGTTGTAGTCCGAAATGTTCATTGCCATTTCAACGCCTTCATCTGTTTCCTTGTCCTTGTGTTCAAGGAGTTTGTAGCTGGTTACATCTCCACCTTTGTTAGTGAAAACTACCCTGGCTTTTTTTGTTGTGATTACATATTCCTTTACGGAAAGGTTTTCTTCTGTGGAAGAAGTTTCTTCAGCAAAAGCAGCGGAAATCATTTCGTTTTCTGCCTGTGCCTTTTCTTTTTCCAATTCTTTCTGAGCCTGCATTTCTGCAGCCTGTGCTTCTGCCTGTGCCTGTTTTTTAGGCATTATGTACTTGTTCTGGATAAAGAATGATCCGATGAGAACCAGACTTGAAAGAACAACGGCAATGATACTGTTTTTATCCATGATAAAATCCTCTTTATGCCGTCAGGGAACAGGATCGTATCCCCCTTCATGAAAAGGATTGCATCGTAGGATTCTCCTGACAGCAAGGTATAATCCCCTAAAGGGACCATGTTTTTTGATTGCTTCCAAAGCATACTGGGAACAGCTGGGCGTAAAACGGCAGCAGTCCGGCAAAAAAGGAGAAATACAAACTTGGTAAAACCGTATTAAAAGACACATGAATTTCACAAGAAATTCTATGAGTCCCTTAATAAACCAGCTTTTATGCATAATGTCTTAAATTGTTCACACCGCGAGAGGAACGAGTCATTTCCGGGATATACTAAAAAAAGCATGTCGTAGCCGGTGTTCAGGTGTGCTTTAAAAAAACGATATGTTTCACGGCTGTAACGCTTGGATTGGTTTCTTTCAACAGCGTTGCCGTAACCACGGGGAAGGGGAAAACCTATGCGGTTGATATTTTTATCATTCAGCATAAAAAAGAGCTTAGCCCCCTTTACGCTGACTTTCTTCCCCGTCTTAAAAAGTTTCTGGATGTCGGCAGGTTTCTTTATGTGTTCTTCACGCTTAAAAAAACCTGTTTTAAACAAGTCCGTATCCATCCTATTTCACTTAAAATCAGTAAGGCTTCTTCTCGTCTGATACAGAAAGCTTATGGCGTCCCTTAGCTCTTCTTCTAGCGAGAACCATTCTTCCACCTTTTGTTGCCATTCTTGCGCGGAAACCAAACTTTCTATTGCGCTTTACTTTACTTGGCTGGTATGTACGTAACATATGACGACTCCTCTATTATATTAAAATAATTTCAATTTTAGTAACCGATAGTATCATTATTTTTAAGACTTGGTCAACAATAAAACCTATACAAAATGATAAGTTTTTATTTTTCAAAGTCCTTCTCTATGTTTTCGAAGATGGAATTGAGCTCAGGGGGAAGTTCCCTTCTTTTCCTGTTTGCAATCAACTCTGATTCAGCGGGTTTTATCCCTTCATCTTCCTTTTCCATCTGCCTTTCTACAATCTTTCTGGCATGTTCTTCCCTTTCTTCAATGGACTCCTCTGCAAATCCCCTTGAGCCGGAAAGCTTGAAAGCAACATTCCTTATGCCGTACTTGTTTCCGTTCATCTGAAATCCCTTCAGTATGAAATTCTTGTAAAACTGAAGGAGATTAATGTAGCCCGGATGATCAGCCTCAACAAGAAGCACTCCGTTCTTCAAGTCTACAATCCTTGAATGATCGGAAATATTGTTTCCAAGATTGTCATTTCTTTTTTCGTCAATATCAGGGGAAGACTTTATCTTTGAAACTATTTTTTTCCACTCGTTTGAAATGGTTATGGCCTTGCTTGAATCCTCCACATTAAGGTTGGAAAAAAGCATTTCCATTATGTTTCCTGCAGATACAACTTTTTCGTTCATTTTAAACTGTTCCAGTTTCCTTCCTTGATTTCATATACGAAGGTATTTTCCCTTCTGTAGTTTTCATAAGGTTCCCCAGGAAGGAAAGTGCAGAAAAGCTGGTCGTATTCAGGAAGGAGTGAAGTAACCTTCTGCCTTTTCTGGGGATCAAGTTCAAGAAGCACATCATCCATCAAAAGAACAGGTTTCTTACCGGTAATCTGATTATAGAAAACCGCCTGGGCTGTCCTTAAAATGAGCGATACAAGCCTTCTTTGTCCCGTAGAAGCCTTTGGTATGAAAGCATATCCGTTTCTTTCAAATACAATCCTGTCGCGGTGAGTTCCGCTCATGGTAGTATTCCTCATGCATTCCATTTCCCTGTTCTTCTGCAGGTATTCCCTTACAATATAGTCACAATTTATGCCTTCATCAGGTTCTTTCCAGGAAGGAAAATACCTGACATGAACACCGTCAATTCCGGTTACTTCTTCATAAATCCTGTCAAAAATCTGATTGAATTTGAAAATGGCAGCCTTTCTTTTTTTCTGGATTTCAATTCCGTTTTGGGCCAGCTGAATGTCATAGGAATCTATGAGGCTGTAATTCCTTTCCAGAAGACAAAGGTTTCGGCTCTTCAGTATTCTCCTGTACCTTCTCATAAGGTCAATGTACATTACATCGTACATGCTCAATGACTGGTCAATGAAGAATCTCCTTCTTTCCGGAGCTCCCACAGCAAAATCCAGGTCATCATGGCTGTACAGAACGCATGGAATTGTATTTATAAGTTCCTTTCTGTCGTGGATTATCTTTCCGTCCTTCTCAATGGATTTTTTCTTATCCTTGATTTTGAGGAGGGTAGTGTGGGTTGTTTTGTTTTCCTCAGTGAACATGGAATGAATGCTCATTTCACTTTCACCGTTCTTTATTATTTCACTTTCCTGGTTGGTCCTGAAGGATGAACCGTATGCACAGTAATAGAGGGCTTCAAGAAAATTGCTTTTTCCCTGACCATTTTCACCAACAAAAAAAACCTCCCGTGAAGACAAGTCTATTGTCTCGTTGGAGAGGTTTCTGAAATTGTACGGTGTCAATGATTTGAAAGGCAATCTTTTACTTTGGCGCAGCCTATTCTTTCTGCATTGGCATGATGATGTGCAGGTAATCTGAAGCAGGTTCCGGCCTCATTGTAACTGCCTTCATTTCTTCAGTGAATTCGAATGTGATTCTGTCTGTTCCTATTCCGCGAAGAGGTTCTTCAACATAGCGGTAGTTCATGGCAATGGAATATTCTTCACCTGCATACATGCAAGGAATTTCTGCATCAGCGCTACCAAAATCAGCCTGTGCCGAAGAAATCTTGAGGATTCCGTCAGAAATGTTGAAGTAGATTCTTCCTGCCTTTTTATCAACCATCTGGGAAACGCTCTTAAGGGCATTTACAAGGTCAGTCTTTTCAACCTGGAAACTGTGTTCCTGATGTTCTGGAATAACCGGCTGATAGTTAGGAAAGTTTCCATCAAGGAGAACTGCACCAAACTTGTAGTTTCCAAACTTAAAGAAAATCATCCTGTCTACAACGGCAACAAAAATGTTTCCCTCTTCAGGAGCATGCTTGAGCACGATGTTAAGGATCTTTGGATGAACAATGGCAGATGGGAAGTCAGAAATGCCTGCAAGAACTTTCTTTGAAGCAAAACTCAATCTCTTTGAGTCAGTTGAAACAAGGTTAAGGTTGTCTCCCTTCTTTTCAAAGAAAACTCCGTTCATGAAGTAACGGGTTTCGTCTTCGCTTACTGCAAAATAAGTCTGAGCAATCATATCCTTGATTTCTTTTGATGAAACTTCAAAATAAGGAACATTGTCTGCACTGAAGAAATCAGGGAATTTTTCCTGAGACATGGACCTCATTTCAAATTTGTTTTTCTTATCAAGGGTATTGATTTTTACCATCACGGAATTTTCTGCCGAAGTATCCTGATTGAATTCAATTTCTCCCGATGGAAGGGCATTGAGAATACCAAGGAATTTGTCGCAGTAAATTGTAGTGCTTCCTTCTTCAATTACCTGAACAGGAATCTGTGTTTCATAGTTGATCTTCAAGTCGGTTGCCTTAATCAACAGTCTATTGTCCTGAGCATTGATGAGAATGTTAGAAAGAATCGAATTTGCATTTTTGGTGGAAATGATTTCCTGGGCAATAGAAACTTCTTTTAGCATTGAATCTCTGTCAAAGGTAAATTTCATAATATTCTCCTTGCAAAATCAGCAGATAAGAATATGCATAATTTTGCATAAATATACATTTTTAAGTTTTTGAATTCACAGCCCTAAGAATTTATAAATTTATAAATTTTAGTAGTAATAGTAATAGAGGTCTGTGAATTCATTAGAAAACCTCTTATTTCTATATTTTATAAGGATTTACATTGTGGATAAGTAGGTGTGTTTTATTAACAATTTATCCACTTTTCCACAATAAAAGCACTTATACACATGTTTTCCACATTATATTAGCATATATGGTAACAGTTTTCCACATTATTTTATATCTTCTTATAGTCCCTGATCTTGTTCTTTATGATTTCCAGAGTGTCGTTCATGCTTTCGTCGGTCTGGAGAAGGCTTTCAATCTTCTTGTTGCTGTTCATTATTGTGGTATGGTCTCTGCCACCCAATTCTCCGGCTATTTCAGTAAAGGTTCTGTCTGTCATCTTTCGTGAAAGGTAAACGGCAATATGGCGTGGCATTGCGAATTTAGGGTTTCTGGCTGTACCCTTAATATCGGCGATTGTAATGTTATAATAGTTACAGACAACCTTCAGAATTGTATCTATGGTGACAGATTCATCTGTACCCGTTTTTATATTGTCCACAAGGAGTTTCTTTGCCATGTCAAGGGTAAGCGGTTTTTTTGTAAGTTCTGCATAGCCAATTACCTTGTTAAGGCATCCTTCAAGTTCACGAACATTGGATTTCACTGATTTTGAAATCAAGTCGATTATTTCTTCCGATATAGCGATTCCCTTTTCCTGGGATTTTTTTTCAAGGATAGCCTTTCTTGTTTCATAGTTAGGTGACTGAAGGTCCACGGCATTACCCTGTGAGAAGCGGGAAATGAGCCTCTGTTCAACATCCTTGAGTTCTGAAATGTGCTTGTCGCAGGTAAAGACCATCTGGGCGTTTTTCTGTGAAAGGGCTTCAAAAGTATAGAAAAGCTCATTCTGAAGTCCTTCTTTCTTAGAAAGGAACTGGATGTCGTCTATTAAAAGCACATCAAGATTCCTGTATTTCTTTGTAAACCTTTCCATGGTTTTGTCACGGAGTGATTTTGTAAATTCATTGAGAAGGCTATCGAGGTTTGTATAGCAGATCTGGGGATGTTCCTTGCCTTCTGGAGGGTTGTTGTAAAGGAAATTTCCTATGGACTGCATTAGGTGGGTTTTTCCAAGTCCTGTTTCACCATATATAAGGAGAGGATTGAATTTTTTACCCGGTTCCTTGGAAACTGCAACGGATGCGCTGTAGGCATACTCGTTGTTTTCTCCCACGACGAATCTTTCGAAGGTGTATTCTTCCTTAAGCTGAGGGTGTTTTTTTATTTCCACAGGTTTTTTCTGAATATTTTGTTCAGATTCAGGGTAAGAATCCTTGGAAATGTCAGTTTCTGAATCATTTGTTTTAAGGTTATTCTCAGATTCTACAGTCTTGCTAAGGTTTTCTTTTAGGCTTTCGTTGTCGTAGACAGGCTTTATGGTAACTTCCATTGAAGTGAGAACCTTTATCCTGTCCTTTATGGTCTGAATGTATCCCTTTGTATTCAGCTGGTTGAACATGAATTTCGAAGGAAATGACACTGTAAGTTCGGAATTTAAATCTTCAATGTAGTTTATTCTTCCGTACCAAAGGTCAAATTCGCTTGAATTATTGTTAGAGATGTATTCCTGCTGAATGTTGTTTAGGACTTCGTCCCAGAAAACCTTGAAATTCTGACTGCTCATAGGGCGATTATATCTGAATTTTTTTATGAATTCAAATTTGAAATTTTGATCTATTTATTTCTATATATAATGCATCTATTTTATTGAATTTTTTGTTAAATTTTACTATATTATACTCCCCTAAAACTGTAAATTTTACACTATTAACGAGGATATAAATGGCAGAAACTAACGAATATGGTGCTGAAAGCATTCAGGTTTTGCATGGTCTTGAAGCGGTCCGCAAGCGCCCTGGCATGTACATCGGTTCAACAAGTCAAAAAGGTCTTCATCACCTTGTATATGAAGTTGTTGATAACAGTATCGATGAAGCCATGGCAGGCTACTGTGACAACATCATTGTTGCCCTTGAAAAGGATGACATTTGCCGTGTTGAAGATAATGGACGCGGTATTCCTGTTGCAGTCAACACAAAGGAAAAGAAAAGTGCCCTTGAACTTGTTTTGAGCCAGCTTCACGCCGGTGGTAAATTCGACAAGTCTACATATAAGGTTTCCGGTGGTCTTCACGGTGTTGGTGTTTCCTGCGTTAACGCCCTTTCAGTATGGCTTACTGCCGATGTTTACCGTGACGGCGGACATTATTTCCAGAAATATGAAACTGGTATTCCTAAGACAAAGGTAGAGCGTCTTGAAGATTCCGACAGGCACGGAACAATTATCCGCTGGAAGGCAGATGCTTCAATCTTCAAAGAGACAACAAACCATGACTTTGATGAACTCATGCTCCGTCTTCGCGAACTTGCATTCCTTAATCCTGGAATAAAGATCACTTTCCGCGATGAAAGACTTGAAAATCCAAAGGAAGTGGTGCTTCAGTTTGAAGGCGGTATCAACGAATACACAAAGTTCCTTAACGAAGGAAAGAAGGTAATTCCTGAAGACCCTATTTTCATTTCCGGAAAACAGGATGATGTGGAAGTTGAAGTTTCCATGCAGTATAACGACGGATATGAAGAAAGCATCTATTCCTATGTAAACGACATCAACACTCATGAAGGTGGTACTCACCTTGACGGTTTCAAGAATTCCCTTACTTTTGTACTTAACAAGGCTTTGGACGGAAATGACAAGCTTTTCAAGAAGCTTAATCCAAAGGTTGACAAGAACAAGAAGCCTAGCGATGCAGACAAGAAAAAGGAAATTAAGATTGAACGCCTTACTGGTGACGATGTCCGCACCGGTGTTGCTGCCGTAATTTCCGTAAAGGTTCCCGAGCCACAGTTTGAAGGTCAGACAAAGCAGAAACTTGGAAATAGCGAAGTACGTTCAATTGTTTATTCACTTGTTACGGAAAAACTTACACTTTGGTTCGAGCAGAACCCTCAGTTCTGCAACATGATTCTTGAAAAGGCAGTCAATGAAGCCCTGGGTAGAATCAAGGCACGCAAGGCTGTTGAAACAAACCGCAAGAGCGGAATGGATTCCTTTGGTCTTCCTGGAAAACTTGCAGACTGTTCTTCTAACAAACCTGAAGAATGCGAAGTGTACATCGTCGAAGGAGACTCTGCCGGCGGTTCTGCAAAGCAGGGTAGAAATCCAAAGACTCAGGCTATTCTTCCTCTCTGGGGTAAGATGCTTAATGTTGAAAAGGTAGATCCTTCAAAGGTAATGAACAATGAAAAGCTTCAGCCTGTAATTGCTTCCCTTGGAACTGGAATCGGAAAGAATTTTAACATTGAAAAACTCCGCTACCACAAGATCATCATCATGGCCGATGCCGACGTCGATGGTGCACATATTTCAACTTTGCTCATGACCTTCTTCTTCCGCTTTATGCCGGAACTTATTGAAAGGGGTTATGTTTACATTGCCATGCCACCTCTTTACCGCGTTGAATATAAAAAGCAGAAGTACAAGAAATTTGTTTTCAGCGATGAAGAAAGAGACCGTGCTTTGGAAGAACTTGGTGAAAACCGCGACAAGGCTGAAGTACAGCGCTACAAAGGTCTTGGTGAAATGGAATGGCAGGAACTTAAGGAAACTACAATGGCTCCTGAGAACCGCAAGATGAAGCAGGTTAAGATTACCGATGCCCAGATGGCAGACCAGATTTTCTCTGTGCTTATGGGTGATGATGTTGATCCTCGCCGCAAGTTCATCGAAGAAAATGCGGAATACGCAACACTGGATGTTTAATGATTATGTCATCCCGAATTTATTTCGGGATCTCTTTTAAAAATTAGATTCTGAAACAAGTTCAGAATGACGGGATTAATATAATGATTGAAAAGATTAAATACGAAGAAAAGCAGACTCCTGAAGGCGGTTATGTTTTAACGGCACCAATCGAACACGAAATGCAGCGTTCCTTCATCGACTATTCCATGTCGGTTATTGTTGAACGCGCTTTGCCTGATGTTCGTGACGGTTTGAAACCTGTTCACCGCCGCATTCTTTATGCTATGGCAGAAGAAGGTTTGACTTCAGGCGGAAAGACAAAGAAATGCGCAACAGTAGTCGGTGACGTACTCGGTCGTTACCATCCACATGGTGACGCTTCTGTTTACGATGCAATGGTTCGTCTTGGACAGGCATTCTCTTTGAGATACATGCCTGTTACAAAGCAGGGAAACTTCGGAGGAATCGACGGTTCTCCTGCAGCCGCATACCGTTACACTGAGGCAAAGATGTCTAAGGTTGCCGAAGTAATGGTAGAAGACATCAAGAAAGATACAGTTGACTTCAGTCCGAACTTTGACGATACAAGACAGGAACCTAAGGTTCTTCCTGCAGCATTCCCATTCCTTTTGTGTAACGGTTCAACCGGTATTGCCGTTGGTATGGCAACAAACATGCCTCCGCACAATCTTAGGGAAGTAGGTGGAGCAATCTGTGCTTACATCGATAATCCTGAATGCACCATCGAAGACTTGATGCTCCACATGAAGGGACCTGATTTCCCAACAGGCGGCATAATTTTCGGAAAGAAGGGAATTGCCGATGCATACAAGACAGGACGCGGAAAGATTCTTCTCCGTGCCCGCTTTACAATTGAAGTTGATACAAAGGGAAAGGAAAAAATCGTATTCACAGAAATTCCTTACCAGACCCGCACGACTGACCTTGTTACAAAAATCGGTGAACTTGCCCGCGACGGTGTAATCGAAGGAATTGACCGCGTAAACGACGGTAGCCACGGTGATGATGTTCGCATTGAAATCGACATCAAGAAAACTGCCATTGCAAAGATTGTAATCAACCAGATTTTTGCAAAGACAGCACTTCAGACAAGCTACGGTATCATCAACCTTGCATTGGTTCCATCTGGAAATGGACTTGCACCACAGGTACTCAACCTTAAGCAGCTCATCAAGCATTTCGTTGATCACCGCGATGAAGTTATCACCCGCCGCTGTAAATTTGAACTTGCAGTTGCCAAGAAAAAGGAACACATCCTTGAAGCAAAGATTACAGCTGTTGACTGCGTAGACGAAGTAATACAGATCATTCGTTCAAGTAAGGATGAACCTGAAGCAAAGAAGAGATTGGAAGCAAGGTTCGGTTTTGATGAAGAACAGAGCCAGGCTATCGTAGACCTCCGCCTCGGTGTTCTTACATCTTTGCGCATCGACGAACTCAAGATTGAATTGGAACAGGTTCGAGCAGAAATTGCCCGCCTTGAAGATCTTCTTGCTCATCACGAAAAGATCCTTAACCTCATTAAGGAAGAAACAAATGTAATCGTTGAAAAGTTCGGCGATGACAGAAAGACAGACATTGTTGCCGGTGAAGTTGAAACAATCAATGTTGAAGACATGATCAAGGAAGAGGATATGGTTGTCCTCATTTCCAAGGTCGGATACATCAAGAGAGTTCCTGTTTCACAGTATAAGAGCCAGGGTAGGGGAGGAAAGGGTACAATTTCCGCCAAGCTTGTTGAAGAAGACTACATCAACCAGATGTTCGTTGCTTCTACCCACGACTACCTTATGTTCATTACAACTGCAGGAAAAGCTTACTGGGTTAAGGTTCACGAAATTCCTGAGGCAAGCAAGACAGGTCGCGGCAGCCATGTAAAGTCTCTCCTTACACTTGGAAACGAAGACATTACCACTACTGTTGCCCTCAAGGACTTTAAGGACGACGAATTCCTCTTTATGGCTACGGCAAACGGTGTGGTTAAGAAGACTCCTACAAGCGAATTCAAGAATGCAAAGGCACGCGGAACAACTGCCGTTCGTTTGGATGATGGAGATACACTTGTCAGCTCAATACTTACTTCCGGCAGCGATGAAATACTCCTCGTTAGCCGCCGTGGACAGGCTCTTCGCATTGAAGAAAACGATGTCCGCCCAATGGGTAAGACAAGCCGCGGTGTTGCAGGAATCAAGCTTGGTTCAAGCGATGAACTTGCTTCCGCCATCAGAATTGAAAAGGAAGATGATGCCCGTATTCTTGTAATCACTGAAAAGGGTATCGGTAAGCGCGTTGATCCTGCAGAATTCAATGCACACGGTCGTGGAACCGGTGGACAGAAAATCTTCGGTAATGTTGATGACAAGGGTGAAATCATCGGATCCCTCTGCGTTCGTGAAAGCGACAGCGTAATGTGCATCACAAGCCAGGGTACTTCAGTTCGCGTAGAAGCCAAGGACATTACAATCCAGGGAAGAAGCGCCAGCGGAATCAAGGTTGTAACAATCACCGATCCTGACTATGTAGTTGGCGTTGACCGCATTGCCAACGAGGACGAAGAGAAATAGACCTTCGGATCAAGTCCGAAGGTGACATTGGGTTACGGCCCCATGTCATTCCCCGACTTGATTGGGGAATTTTTTTTAACTTTGAATTATATATCTATAAAAAACCGTCTGTAGAAATGCAGGCGGTTTTTTTATATCCTATGACCTATGTGGATGCTTTTAGTTTTGGTTTACGGAATCATCAAGGGATTCAGGGAAATCTGCAAGAAGAAGGCCCTGGAAAAAAACTCCGTTACCGAAGTTCTTCTTGTTTATACTTTCCTTTCTCTTTTAATCTGTTCACCACAAATTCCAAATGCAATGGGTCTTTCCTTCAGACAGTATCTTTGGGTAGCCCTAAAAGCCTTCGTTATTTTTGTTGCCTGGATTGCAGGTTTCAAAGCAATAAAAAAACTTCCAATAAGCCTTTGCGGTGTACTCGATCTTTCAAGGGTTCTTTTTGCAACTCTTCTTGGCGTAATCGTTCTTGGAGAAAAAATCACTTTCTACAAGGGAATCGGACTTCTGTTTGTTAGCGGTGGCCTTCTGTTCCTGAAGTTCAACCCGTTTATAAAAAAGGAAAAGGTTATGGAAGGGGAATCAAAAGAACTTGCCCTTCCGGAAAGTGAAAATAAATCCTCAAATTCCTTTTTCATTTTCCTTGCATTCCTTTCCTGCATATTGAACGCTGTTTCAGGACTTCTTGATAAAATCCTCATGAAGGAAATGAATTCAAGCCAGCTTCTTTTCTGGTACACATTTTTCATGGTTATCTATTACGCAATTTATGCCCTTGTTAGAAGAGTAAAAATCAGCAGGACCGTCTGGAAGAATGTCTGGGTCTGGATTCTTGCCGTAGGAATCATTGTAATGGATAAATCCCTTTTCATTGCAAATGCGTATCCTGAAAGCCAGATTACAATCATGACCTTGATAAAGCAAACCAGCGTAATCATTGCAATCATTGGCGGAAAATTTGTATTCAAGGAAAAAAACATCCTTCATAAATCAATTTGTGCCGCAATCATCGTTACGGGAATTCTCATCGGCATAATGGGGTAGGGTAGTGTATGGAAAATATGGAAAGGATAAAAAGCCTTGTAGGTGAATCCATAACTGAAAGTAACCTTAAAAATGTAGACTGCTATGTCTATGACAAATTTGCGCTTTTCATTCAGTCTGCGGGATTCTGTGAATTCGCCATAAAGGAAAACCATGTTCATCCGTCCTACATGATAATAATTGAATTCGGCACCGACGATTTTCTGAATCCTCCAAAAATAGAATTGAAGAAGAACTATTACCTTGCTTCGATTCTATCTCCGAATATTCCCCATGAAGACAAGGGTGTTGAATTTCCAAATTACTATACCATCATGATAGACAGGGAATATTTTGAAAGTCAGTATTCCCTGTACAGCAAGGACAAAAAGGTTTTCAAGGGGGATCAGTTTCTGGTTTGCCACGACATTTTGAAAATGCTTCATCTTTTTGCCTTTGAATCTTCAAAGAACATGATGAATGCTGAAATCACCCTTGAATGCCAGACAAAACTTTTGACCCATTGGATTATCCGCAGTCTTCTCGGTGAAAACTATGACATGCGCTCTGTTTCCACCAACGAAAGGATAGGTAGGGTCCAGACCTATATTGAACTTCATTGCGGTGAAGACCTTACGGTTTCAAATCTTGCAATGAATGCAAACATGTCCGTTTCAAATTTCAACAGGCTTTTTACAAAGGAAGTTGGAACTTCACCAAAAAATTACCTTACAGGAGTCCGCCTTAACAAAGCTATAAAACTCCTTAGAAGGAATGATTTTTCAGTTTCGGAAATTGCCGTGCAATGCGGTTTTTCATCCCTTTCACATTTTTCCGCCGCCTTCAGAAAATCCTATGACATGAGTCCAAGTGATTACAGGGAAAAGTATCTAAAATAGCAAATTCTTGAGCGATTTTTGAAAGTCATGGCTACGAATATGAGTATTATGTAGTCATAAAAACTTATATTCAGGAGGCCCTTTATGACAAAGGAAGAATTGTTCAAGATGATGAATGAAAATCCTGTGATGCATTTAGCCACAGTTGATGAGAATGGATTCCCTCGTGTCCGTGGAATTCTTATGTTCAAGGCTGCTGAAGACGGAATCGTTTTCCACACGGGAACTTTCAAGGCTTTGTACAAGCAGCTTATGGCAAATCCAAATGTAGAACTCTGTTTCCAGTGCAAGGGAACACAGGTTCGGGTCGAAGGAAAATTTGAGCTTGATGAAAGCGACGAAATTTTTGAAGAGATTTACAATCATCCTTCCCGTGCATTCATAAAGCAGTGGGGAAAGACAAAGGAAGAAGTAAAAGACTTCCTTAAGATTTTCAGGTTGAAGAACGGCAAGGCTCACACTTGGTCTATGGCCGACAACTTCAAGCCAAAGGAATACATTGACCTTTAATTTTTGAACTGATGAAAAAGGGCTGTTCAATCTGGGCAGCCCTGATTTTTTAGAAAGTATAATTCCAGCTCAGTACAATTCTTTTGAAATACCATTCCCTGCTTGTGTAGTTTCCGTATTCGGCGTAGGGAACATCATTGTCCATCAAGGACTCATAGGATCTTCGTGTAGAAAAAGTCAGCAATGTTGTAAGGGTGGTATGTTCGCTAAGCTTGAACTGAAACAAAGGGTTTATGCTGTAGGTAATGAAGTCGCCTTTGAATTTTGAATTCCTATAGTCTGAACTTTTATAGTAACCGTCAGCTTCTGCCATAAGTCCTGCGCGATGAAGAACCAAAGGCATTTCATAGGCGATGATAGCATTCTGGTAGAATTTAAGACCATTGACACGGTCTCCAGTACACTGCCAGTTCCAGGTCTGCTGGTTTTCTGCGGAAGTAATTTTTTCATAGTAGACCTGGTAGCTGTAAAGCATTACCACATGGGTCCAGTCACCAGGAATGACTGCTCCTGTATCAAACTGGAAAGTTCCCTGAGCCCACCATTTCAAGAACCAGGAAGCAAATGGCGTTGAGTCCGTATAGTTTTCTGGAGAAGAATTCTTATAGACAGACATTCCCTGTATTCCCAAAAGATTCCATCCTGTACCGGCCTGGGCGCCTGCACTGAAAACAAGGAATGGAACTGGAGAAAATTTTATCCTTGCTTCAGGTTTTATTGAAACGGGAGAAATTTCTAGGGCTGATCCCAAGACCACATTTGCTCCGTTCAAAAGCCAATGGTCTCCTAAGGGAGTTGGAATTTTATATTCTGCATTTCCCGTGACACGGGCTTCCACTCCGCTGTAGATACCTGTAAGAGGTGTAAAATGAGTTTTGTTTTTATTCACCATTTCCTTTGATTCAGGGTAATAGGCAAAGTCCGTATCAATGTAAAAAGTCCAGTTTTCAGGATTTCCTAAAGCAAAGGCTGATGTTGTGGAAAACAAAAACAATATTGTTGCTGCAAGTATTTTTAACTTCTTCATCTGTTTGATCCTATCTTATAACAACATAAATGCTTTCAAGAATTTTGTCTGCAGTTGTTATGTGCTCCTTTTTTTCTGAAAGTTCAAGTCTTATTTCTTTTTCTGTTCCGTCCGGAATCATTTCTCCGATATACAGAACCGCAGGCTGTCCGTCTACGCCAGAATTCTTTTTTGTGTAGAAATCGTTGTAGTCAAAACTCTGGTTTGCCTGGCATTTGAAAACATAAGTTTTTCCTTTTTCAAGGTTTACCTCTTTGCTTGTGACAATTCCATTTTTGGGAGTCGCACTGGTTGTTGCATCGATTTTTTCACTGGAAATTTTTTCAGCAGGGTTCTGACCCTTTGCCTTGTACCAGTCAGGCAGGGATTCAGGACGTCCTTCCTTTGGTGAAAAAATCCATTTGTTTTCGGAAGCTTTCTTTGTTACAAAAAGGGTGTCCACATATGTTCCGTCGGAATCTTCAACCCAGACGGCAATCTGTGGGGCCCTGTTTTTAAAAGCTTCTCCCGGATTTACCGCAACAGTGATTTTTTCGGCAAAGATTGAAACCGAAACCAATGAAACCAAAATTAAATATGCAATGTTTTTCTTCATGATAAAATACCTCTCAATTTTCAGTTATTTTCTTGTTAAGTTTCCTGCATTTTGCAAGTTCTCTTTTTGTTAGTTCTTTTGATTTTTTTGTTCCTTCTTTCTGAATTACACCGATGCAACGGAAACCCGAATATTTTGTGATTTCCTTTATTTCCCTTATGACACCTGAACTTTGTTTTGCCAGAAGGTTGAAAGGGTAGGGGGTTGTGCACGCCGTTGCTATGATGCTTTTTTTACCTTTGTTCAGGGGAACAGGAATTCCGCTTTTGCTTTCCGCCATCATTGTATAGACCATTCTGTCAAAAAGCATTTTCAGTTTTCCGCTCATGTTTGCCCAATAGCAAGGCGATCCTATTACTACAATATCAGCTTCCCTTATTTTTTCTGCAATGATGTGTGCGTCGTCCTTTTCAAGGATGCAGTTTCCTTTTGATCTGCATGCCATGCAGCCGCAGCAGTCTTTGAAATTCAGTTGATGGACGTCTACGAAATCACAGTCTGTTCCGTCTGTAATTTTTCTCAATATTCTTTCAACTGTTCCGTTTTTCCTTGGACTTCCGTTAAGAGCAAGTACTTTCATGATTGTTCTCCTATGAGGGAAGTTATGGCAATTTCTATGAATCTGTCAGTAAAGGATTTTCCCTCGCTCCAGAATATTGGGTCCGCTCTTTTTGTTATGACAGATTCTATGCAGCCCCACATACCTGAAATTATTATCCCGGTATCGAGCTTGATGTCGGATCCTCTGTAAAGGTTTCTTTCCTTGCATTCGGCAAGAAGGTTTTCTCCAAGCTTATTGCAGATGTAGAAATTCATTATGTCTTCGTTGCCAATGTTCTCTTCCAGTTTTGAAAATACAAGAACGGCGACCTTAGGTTTTTCAAAGCACCAGTCTCTGTAGACTTTTAAAGAAACCCTGATTTTTTCAACTGGGTCTTCAATGTTCTTCAGTGCATCCCGCATTCTTTCCGTAAGTTCCAAAAGGCAGGAAAGGGATATCTTCATGAAAAGTTCATTCTTGTCCTTGTAGTAGTTGTAGATTGATGTTGCGCTGACATTACATTTTTTTGCCACGTCACGCATTCCGATTTCCGAAGGCTCCTTTTCCGTAAGTAGGTCTATTGCTGCAAGGAGGATTTGGTTTTCAAGTTCTTTGTTTGGTAATCTCATAACAAGGTTAACTTAACATTGTTAATTTATAATGTCAATACACAGGAAAAAATATAAAAAAATTGACTTGCGCAAAGAACCAGGTCAAGCCTGCTCCGATGCGCCCTTCGGCTGCAAGTATTTTTAATTGCGCTTGAAAGAATTGCCTTGCAATTCTTTGGGCGAAAGTTATTCGGGTTATGATTGTTGTGGACAAATGCTTTCGCCTGAGAACCTTTACTCCGTCAATTTTTTTATGTTCTTAAGGTTTATTGGCATTATGAAATTTTTGGAGAGGATGCGCGGCGTTTGGATAGGGTAGGGGACAGGATCTCTGAGCGCAGTCGAAGAGTCCGGATGTTTTTGCTAGATGTTTTTTTATTTCTATGGTGGTTTATTTTCCTGCAATGCTGTATTGTCTTTGCATGATTAAAGGTTTTGTTTTTGATATGGACGGTGTGCTTCTGGATACGGAATCGGTTTGCGACAGGACTTGGGAACTTGCCGCAAAGGATTTTGGAGTGAATCCAAAGAATGCCATGAGGATCATCTCCCTTTGCCGCGGAACAAACAAAAAGACCAGCAGGGAAATCATCCTTAGGGAGTTAGGTTCAGATTTTGATGTTGATTCGTTTATGAAATCCACTTCAGAGTATTTTAAGAAAATCGAATCGGAAGAAGGCATTTCGACAAAACCCTATGCAAAGGAATGTATTGCTTACCTTAAGGAAAAAGGATACAGGCTGGCCCTTGCGTCTTCCACAAGGCAGGTGGTTGTTGAAAGGGAATTGAAAACTGCGGGTCTTTATGATTTTTTTGAGACTGTGGTTTGCGGTGACATGGTTACAAACAGCAAGCCCGATCCTGAAATCTATGCAACGGCTGTAAAAAATCTTTCTCTCCTGCCGTCAGAATGCGTGGCCGTAGAAGACAGTCCCAACGGACTTAAGAGCGGAAAGGGAGCAGGCCTTGTTACCGTCATGGTTCCTGATAGGGTAGGGCCAAATGAAGAGACGGAAAAAATTACGGATCATATTTTTGATTCCCTTAAAGGTGTCATTGATAATTTTTAGGAAGGTTTATTTTCTTGCAAAGCTGGCGGAATTTTCTGCCGGCTTTTTTTTATGTAGGGAAATATTATTGCTGCGCCGATTGTGCTTATCGAAATCAAAATGCGGACTCTTTCAAATTTGTGGAATGATTGGAATTCCATATATAAATTTTCTAAATTTATGAATAGTGAATTTGTTTCATGTGAAACACGGAATTCTACACCACTTATCCACACTGTAGAATTTCAAGTGTGGTGTATCTAAATCTATATAATATATAGACTTGCACGTGTAGTGCTTTAATTTTCGTCACATTTTTCACCTAGTTTTCCACATTTTCGAAGACATTCACCATTGTTGTGGCATTTGGGAGTATATTTTTGCTTGTTTTTGCCCGGTTTTATAATTGCCGTCAGGTGAACTTCAGTCTTGCTTTTTACTACCGTTTTGCCGCTTCTCATTGTGCTGGTTTTCCCCTGATTGTTTACAGTCACCTTAATGTTTCATGTGAAACATTTTCCGTTTCTGAAGTTATGTTTATGGATATGTCCGTAGAAAGTGTTGCTAATTTAGTGTTTCACATGAAACATTTTTGTGTGCTTCTAGCGGTGGTGTTTTTTAAGTCTCGTCCTTGTGCATTATGAGTGGTCATAATTTTTTTTAGAGATCAGTGGGATTTTATTGCGCGGGTTCGTGGTGGAACGGATTTAGTTATTTCAACCTCTGTCTTGAAGTAGTGTTTTTTACACTGTGCGGTGGTTAAAATGGCAATGTAACTTCCGGACACCTGTCAAAATTACCGCATTGGATTGCGTTTGTTTTCGACATAATCCATATCAGGTGTGTATGGGCGCATCGTCTCGCTTGCTCGACTTGGCAGAACTTTCTGTGGATGTGGCGTGTTTGTTTCCAAATGTTTCATGTGAAACATTTTATCTCCCGGTTTTAAGATGAGTTCTGTTGGGGTGTTTTCCTGAGGTGTAAGTTTCGTTCTTTAGGGCTGCTTTATATTTTTTGCTGGGATGCTTTATTTGTTTTGTCAAATTTCATAGTGGTGTCGTTTTGTTTTTTGGGGGGGGCTGAAGGTTTTCCTATGGATTTTCGTTTGGATTGGAGTGAGGTGGGGTTAAATCAATAGTTTATGATGGTTCCGGGAGTGAATATGGCTGTAGTTTTAATTTTGTTGGATATTTTTCCCTGTGTTTTTTGTATTTATGAAGTATGGGCAGTTTTCTCGTTTTGAAACAGCGGAAAAACTTTTATAAATGTTTCATGTGAAACATTTCTTGTTTTGGACTTTGGTTTCTAGGGGTGTTTCCCGTTTTGTTTCAATTGATAAGTAGGGTAGGGCGGCCGGACATAAAAAAAGCCCGGTTTTTACCGCCGGGCCAATCGTACAGGAAGTTTTCTTTAGATTTTGTATCTCAATACTTTGGATCCTCTTTCAGGGGACCATTTTTCTTTTCTTTGCTGTGGAAGGGATGAAACTTCCGATGGTGTAAATCCAAGGTTTTCAAACCAGTCCGAAGTTTGTGTTGTCAGTAGGAATAATCCGGAAGCTTTCTTTTCCTTTGCCTGTTTCACGAGAAACTTTATCATCTTTGGTCCAATGCCGATGTTGGAGCAGGTTTTGTCCACTGCAACGGCGGCAATTTCCATCTGTCCGTCCGGGTATGGAATAAGGGCAGAGCAGGCACGGATTGCTCCGTCCAGTTCATAAACGATGTAGTTCTGGTATTGGTTGTCCAGCTGTTCCTTTGTTCTCTGCAGGAGGATTCCCTGGTTTACAAACGGCTGCATGAGTGTAATGACTTCGGAAATGTCTTCCCTGGTCATTGCCCTTATCTTTCCGTAGTTATTTGTGTAAATCATTGTGCCGGAACCAAGGTCGCTGAAGATTTCACATGGAACAGTTCCGTCTATGGAACCGTTTATGATGTGCACTCGATCAACTCCTTCGTTGCAGGCTGTCTTTGCAAGTTTAAGCAAAGTAAAGATTGTTTCACATGAAACAGCCTTATTTTCGCTTGGAACTACCAAAGGTTCGGTAGAATTTCCCTGAATTCCCTCGGAATTTACCAAAACTTTGTTTGTTTCAATGAACTGATCTACTTCCTCAAGGTTCATTGCAGGAACAGTGCTTTCTGCTGAAGTTCCAATATTTTCTGGTATTTTAAAGTTGTCTGCAGAGATCTCTGCCCCCGACACCATGTAGAAAAGCTTGTCCGCCTTCAGGTGGATTGCAATCTGCTGGCTCAGCTGTACGGAAGAAATGTTGTAGGGTTTTCCTGCAGCGCTCCAACCGATGCAAGGGAAGATCGGGATGAATCCGTTGTCGAGGATTGTCTTTATGGAATCAATCTGAAGCTTGTCAATTTCTCCGCTGGTGCCGTAATCAAAACCGTCGATGACTCCCTTGCTTCTTGCACGAACCCAGTTGCCGATTATAGACGTAACTTTTTCTCCGGCAAAGGAAGTCATGATCTGGTTTGAAACATCGAAGGCTGCCATCTTGATCAGGGGCATTGCTTCTGGTGGAGTGATGCGGCAGTTGTCGTGGAAGGTCCATTTAATATTTGCCTCTGTAAGAATTTCGTTGATTCTCTTTGCGGCTCCAGGAACAAGAATGACTTTTAGCCCCGCTTCGTGGATGAGGCAGAGGTCGCGGATATGGCTTGAAAAATTCGGGCTGTCAAGAAGCCTGTCGTCAAGATAGACTACAACAACAGCATTCTTGAACTTCTTTATGTAGCGGATTACATCGCGGATTCTGTCCGCCTTTTCGTGGATTAAAACTTCATTCATACAAAAAAAGTATCACTATGCAAATTAAAATGCAATGAAAGTTTTATTATGACAAAATCTTAAAAAATGTCATAATAAAAATATCGGTCGGATTTCCTTAAAATAAACTGAAAAGAAAATTGGACAAAATCTATGAACAAAAATATAATGGGTTTCAAAAGAAAGGAGAAAAAAATGAAAGCGCTGGTAATGAATTGCAGTCCGGTTAGAAATGGAGCAACGGCAGAAATCGTCAAAATCGTAAGCGAAGAATTGAAAGGAAAATATGATGTAAAAAGCATCTGCATCGACGACTACAAGATTGAGTTTTGCAAAGGATGCAGGACCTGTCACGAAACTGCAGCCTGCAATCTGAAGGATGATTTTTTGTCTGCGGTAAAGGAATTTGAAGAAGCCGATGTAATCGTTTCCTGTGCACCTTCCTACTGGGCGGATGTTCCAGGACAGTTCAAGGTTTTCATCGACAGGTGGACACCCTGGTGCAATACCCATGAACCCCACGCAAAATTGCCGGCGGGTAAAAAAGGTTATTCCATCGTTCAGCGCACCGGACCGGGCATGCACGAATGCGAAAGGCTGATTCAGACCATAGAACATTTTTACGGTCATCTTGAAATTGAATGCGCCGGCAGAATCGGATTTACATCGGTGGAAAACAGGGAAGATCTTTTGAAGCATAAAGACGAACTGAAAGAATTCTGCAGGAATATCTAGCATCAGTTTTTTTATTTTTCCACTAGACACAAGAGGGAAAATTCTATATAGTCTTAATCACATCGGGCGCTTAGCTCAGCTGGTACGAGCGTCTGGTTTACACCCAGAATGTCGGGGGTTCGATCCCCTCAGCGCCCACTAAAAGCTTCATGTTTTGCATGGAGCTTTTTTTATTTTTAAACGCTATGTCCGTCCAAAGTGTTGCTATGCTATATGTGGTTGAGCCTGTCGAAACTACTACATATTTAGTATCCGCTGCTTGATTTCGACAAGCTCAATCGGCGCAGCAACATTATTTCCGAACATAGCCTTTTTAAATGAAAAACAAAATCATAAAGGAGGACGCAATGAAAAACGGTTCAGCCTGTCCCAAAACACTTGGAATTATTTTTGCGGTAATCACCATTTTCATCTGGGGAGTTACTTTTGTTTCTACAAAGTGCCTTCTTGAAAAATTTTCTCCCTTTGAGATTCTCTTCGTCAGGTTCATTCTTGCATATCTTGGGTTGTACTGCATAAAGCCGGTTCCGCTGAAACTTGAAGACAAAAAGGACAACCTGTGGTTTTTGCTTGCGGGACTTTCCGGAATCATCGTCTACCAGTTTACGGAGAATGCTGCGATTTCATTCACCACCGCATCCAATGTAAGCATCATCGTTTCCATCTGTCCGCTTTTCACCGCCATCATTGCTCAAGTTTTCATGCATGAAAAACATGTAACTCTTTTCTTTGCCTTGGGCTTCGTGATCGCCATCGGTGGAATTGTTCTTGTCAGCCTTAACGGTTCATCCGGACTTCACTTCAATCCAAAGGGTGATCTCCTTGCTTTGACAGCAGCTCTTTGCTGGGGATTCTATTCCCTGTTCGTTTCAAAAATCAACGGGATGAAGCTTGATAAGATTCTCTGCACAAGAAGAACTTTTTTCTTTGCCGTAGTCAGCATGATCCCCTTCGTTGTTTTTGGAATGCTTGAAAAAAATCCGTCGAGCGTTTTCTACATCAACACTGACCCTTCGGTGAACGCAGAAAGATTTTCAAGCGTCCTGAACTGGGCTAATTTGTGCTTCCTTGGACTTGGGGCATCGGCCTTCTGCTTTGTCGTTTGGAACATTGCCTGCAATACTTTGGGAACCGTGAAAGTTACCGTTGGACTCTATATGATTCCGGTAGTAACTATAATCTTTGCCTTCTTCATCCTTGGAGAACAATTGACGGTGCTTGGTTCTGTGGGCTGCATCCTTACCATCGCCGGCCTTGCAATTTCCAACAGGGGGAAAAAATGAAATCACCGCTTACAACTTTATGCTACATTGAAAAGGATGGCTGCTACCTTATGCTTCACCGGGTAAAAAAGCAGAACGACATAAACAAGGACAAGTGGATCGGAGTGGGAGGCCATTTTGAATTCGGTGAAAGCCCGGAAGACTGCCTCCTTCGCGAAGTAAAGGAAGAAACGGGGCTTACACTCAATTCCTATAAGTTTCACGGAATCGTAACCTTTGTGAGCCGTGAAGACGGAAAGGAAGATGTTTGCGAATACATGTGCCTTTACACCAGCGATGATTTTTCAGGCGAGTTAATTGACTGCGACGAAGGAACCCTGGAATGGGTCAAGAAGTCGGATTTCAAATACCTTAATTTCTGGGAAGGGGATTATGTTTTCCTTGACCTCATAGAAAAAAAAGTGCCGTTCTTCTCACTCAAACTGGTTTATGAAAATGGCAGGCTGATAGAAACCGTAATTTCATAATTGAAAAAAGGAGCGGAAAATGAAAGGGGAAAAAATTACAGTCAGGTTTGTTTCATATTTCTTTGGGCTTTTTCTTATGACCATAGGAATTGCACTTTCAGTAAAGTCAAATCTTGGAGTATCTCCAGTAAGTTCAATTCCATATACAGCAACCTGCGTTTGGGGATTTGAAATGGGAAAGGCTACCATTGTTTTCCATGCTGTCCTGGTTTTGATTCAGATAATTCTTTTAAGAAAAAATTTCCGCATTATAAATCTGCTTCAGATTATCGTTGGCATCATATTCGGATATTTCACGACTTTCTGTAATTGGGGTGTCGCAGAAATTTTCCCAGGATCTGTCAGCAATCTGTTTGTCAGGGTCGCAATGATTTTGGTAAGCACAGTGTTCATTGCCCTGGGCATATTTTTTTACATGCCGGCAAACATAATGCCTCTGGCGGGAGAAGGCGTCATGATGGCTATTTCTTTTGTTGTAAAAATAAAGATGCATCGAGCAAAGATTCTGTTTGATGTGACTATGGTAACAGTTTCCCTGGTAACTTGCATTTTTCTCTTGCACGGAATGGGGAGCGTAGGGGCTGGTACAATAATGGCAGCCATACTTGTTGGAATTAACCTTGGGGTCTTAAATAAGTTTTTTGGAGCCTGGAGAGATTCCCTTTTAGGGATAGGGAAAGAAGGTTTGTAAGGTTTAAACATGTCATGCAGAGATATCAATCTTATTGCATGCAGGTGATATTAATCTTATGAACCAACCGGAACAAATGCTGTATATTTTAAATACAACGTAGGATATTCCTGGTTTCAAAAATATCTAAAGTTAGAACCTAAGCAAATCTTCTTTTGAAGCAATTGCAGCTTTTGCGGAAGCTTCAACAATGTCGTTCATTGTAACTGAACCGTTTTCAACTTTAGCCGCACAATCTGCATCCTTCTTCCATGCGCAGAGTATTCCGCGGGAAGAGTTTACAGTACCGCCAGCTTCCTTCATGAGGGTTCCGCAGATCTTTGCGTCTCCGCCCTGGGCACCGTAACCCGGGATAAGGAAGTAAATGTCCCTGTATGCATCCCTCAATGCCTTTGCGTCGCTTTCTTCAGTACAGCCAACAACAGCACCAACAGGTGAACAGGTCTGGTCTGGATAAGTGGCCTTCATTTCCTGGCTTATCCTTTCAAGTTCATTTCCAACCTGGTCAAGGACTCTTCCTCCGTCCTTAAGTTCCTTCTGTTCAATATCAACCATGCCAGGGTTGCTTGTCCTCAGGAGAACGAAGATGCCCTTGCCGGCCTTAGTGCAGTATTCTGTAAAAGGCTTGAGCGTATCGAATCCCATGTAAGGGTTGATTGTGATGATGTCTGTCTCAAAGTCGCCCGTGAAATGGGCGCGGGCGTATGCACCGGCTGTTGCGGCAATGTCACCGCGCTTAATGTCGGAAATGCAGATGAGTCCCGATTCCTTTACAAGCTTGAGGGTTTCGGCATAAACCTTGATTCCTTCAAGTCCCATTGCTTCGTAATAGGCAATCTGAACCTTAAAGCAGCAGGCGCTTTTGTCCTGGGCAATTCTCTTGATCAGGAGCCTGTTGTATTCAAGCACAGCTTCTGCCGGGCTCTTAAATGTCTTAAGGATTGATTCTGGGATATAGGATGGGTCAGTATCCAAGCCAACACAAAGTGGTCCGTTTTTTGCGGCCAGTTCCTGTAAAATCTGCATATTGTGTTTCATACGGGGGATTATACTCCGATAATTAAAATATGAATAGAGTACAGAAAATCTTCTTGGTATTGATATCGGCAATCATATTTGCACTGGTTGCATTTCCTCTCCATGCACAGGAAACGGTGCTGAAGTACAACGGTAACGGAAGTTACATCTACATAGAGCGCACGGACCTGCGCCGTTATGACAACGGGAAATATACTGGGCTTACAAGCCGCGAAATCCGTTCCTACATCAGTCAGACAGGCGTTCCTAATGGTGGAAATCCAGCCGACAGCTATTACGACGGGAATTTCTATGTGGCCGAAGGAACCGTTAGGGCCAGGGCTTCCGTTGGGGAAGAAATAAACAATTCAATTCCATCAACTTTCAAGATTACATCGGACGGCCAGCTGGTGATGATAAAGGACAAGGGCTATCCGACCTTCAGAAGTTTTCCGGCCTTTACAAGAAAAGCAATAAAGCCAGGGGACAGATGGCAGGCAAAGGCAGAACGCGTGGTTGATCCCCTGAACAAGGGTGTCAAAACAAAGATGCCTATTTACGTGGAATACACCTACCTTAGGGACGACAGGTTCCACGATGAAGATGTCTATGTAATAGGTGCGCAATGGGCAACAAGGTACGGCCTTGCCGGAACCCTGGATTTTGGCGGTGACAGGGACTTGAAATTCGCCCAGGGAAGCCATAAGGCAAATATTCTTGTAAGCAAAAGGACAGGTAATGCCCTTGTTGTAAGGGATACAGTTGATGAGGAATTCCAGTACACCGATGGTAACAGAGTTGCCTTCAAGGGTACAATTTCCATGTTTACGGAATATCCGCCAGCCTACGACAAGGAAAAGCTTTTCCCGGCCCTTCAGCGCATAGCATCTGTATCCAAGGAAGAATTAAGGGAAATAATGGATAATCCGGTGACAGATCCATTATGGAAAGATATAGAAATGGGTGCAGATATAAGTGGAGCTGCAGGTTCAGTCAGCGGAATAAACGGTGATTCACAGTTGGGAATGGGTACAGATACTTCATCTGGCAATAAAACAGGTACAGAAAAACTGGCATCTGCATCTAAAAACAAGATCAGCAAGGAAACTGTAGAATCGGTTGTGGATGCAGGCTCTTCAGGTGGAAGCAAGGTGACAGTTGAAAATACAGCTGCAGGAATCCGGTTGACCATGCAGAACCTGAAATTCAAGGCGGACAGTGCAGAGTTGCTGTCTGGTGAAGACGGCAGGCTGAACGACATAGCCGAGCTTTTGAAGATGGTGCCAGATCAGATGATCCTTATTGAAGGACATACAGCAAGCGTAGGAAACCCAAAGGGTGAAATGCAGCTTTCCATTGAACGAGCGGATTCCATTAAAAAGGCATTGGTAAAAAGGGGCGTAGGGGCAGACAAAATAATCTGCAAGGGTTCCGGGGGAACAAAACCTGTTGCGGACAATTCAACGGCAGCCGGAAAGGCAAGGAACCGCCGCGTAGAAATCACTATTCTTGATTAGAAAGTTTCCTGTTCCTGTATTTTGCCTGCTTTTCCTTGTAAAGTTCATCATCGGCAATGGCAAGTAGTTTTTCCATGTCCGAATTGCTTTCGGCACCGAATTCTACGCAGCCCATGCTGATGGAAAGGGAAAAACTTTCTCCGGATTTTTCATTGTAATCCTGGCATTTCTGTTCAAGGATTTTTTTCATTTCAGAGAATTTAGCAACATTAAGTTCAGGAGCAACGATGGCAAATTCATCGCCGCCAAGTCTTCCCAGGATGTCGGAAGAGCGGAAAAGGCTCTTGAGGATTTCGGCTTCAGCCTTGATTGCAGTGTCTCCGGCTGAATGACCGTAAGTGTCGTTGATGACCTTAAGTCCATCCATGTCGCCAAAAAGAACCAGTCCTTTCTTTCCGTTCTTAACGGCATTCTCTATGGCTTCCTTACCGTGGGAAATGAATCCGCGACGGTTAAGCAAACCTGTCATTTCGTCCGTAACTGAAACAATCTTGAAGTTTATGTTTTCAAGTTCCAGCTGCTGTTTCTTTTTAAGTGCTTCGTATGAATGGCTGGCTCTGGCAATAGTAGAAGAAAGCATCTTGATTGCAATGCCGTAAACAGCAGGGTCTAGGGGTCCCGGTTTGAAAAGCAGGTATCCATAGAGGATAGAGTTGCAGTAAACGGAAGAAACGGTCATTTCGTTAAGGGTAACTACATGTCCGTTAGGGACGATCTGCTCAATTGGATTAAAAGACGAACTTCCGGTCTTTATGTTGAAGTGCAGGTTTCCTTCCGAATCAAAGGAACTGAAGACATGGGCTTTTGACGGCATAGGGAAATATTCGAATTTATCCGTTGCGACAGGATTGTCAAAAAGAACTACGGCCGCCTTAGAGATTTTCAGGGAAGTGAAATCCGCCTCAATTCTTTCCGCAAGGTCATCAATAAGGATTCCGCTTTCAAGATTTGAATAAAGCTGAATGATTTTGATCATGCTGGACTTGTTGTAGTTCCACTGGGAAAGTTCAATAAAGCCGTCGCTTGTGCGGTTTGCCGTATGTTCCTTGCCCTTAAAATCCTTGTAGTGGTTTTTATCGGATCCCAGGGGAAGGCATCCGCAGGACTGTCTGAAAATTGCAGAAGAATGAATTGTGATAGTGTCCGTGTTGAACTTTCCTTTGTTCACCATTTTGTAAAGGATCTTTGCAGCGTAGTAAGACTGCTTCTCTACATTCTGATTGACGGTTGTCAAAGTCGGTGAATAGGAAACAGCGTCGTCTTCATCGTCAAAGCCGGTGACTAAAATATCTTTCGGAATCTTAACATTGCAGGAAGAAAGGTAGTCTATGGATGCAAAGGCAAGGGAGTCCGTCATGCAGACAAGGGCATCGAACTTGAATTTTCCAAATCGTTTTTTATAGTCCTGAAGTCTGTCGATTGCATTGTTGTAGGAAAGGTTATCGCATTTGATGATGTTGTCGTTTGCAATTACAATGCCGTATTTTTTTAATGTCAGGTTGAAGGTCATGATTCGCTGGAGGATATCCAGTGATGGGGTCTTTGGAACGAAGATGGCGGGATTCTTGCACTTGTGCTTTTTTATTATGTGCTCTGCCATCTGGACGATGCTTTCATCACTTGAATTTATGATGCAGGGGTAGTCGGTGTAGTCGTGGCCAATGCAAACAACAGGAATGTTCATGAAGGATTTCAGGTAAGAGTGGATCTGGTCTACCGTTGAGTTTGTTTCCTGAGATCCGCAAATGAAAATGACGCCGTCAATGTTCTTTTTGTTGATGAGGGATGCAATGGCAAGTCGCTGATAGCCAAAATTGTGTCCAAGGTAGTTGAGTGGACCGCAAGGGAAAACAAGGAATTCAACATCTTTAGTGCTGAAGAATCTGGTGGCTCCATCTATAAGCCTTTGAGAATAGACCGATTCTATATAGTCAATAAAAAGCGCAAATCTCTTCCTTTCCATAATTTTATAATTATATACTGAAAAGTGAAATTCTGCTACAAATATTATATGACGAGAATTCTTTTTATATGTCACGGAAACATCTGCCGTTCAACAATGGCGGAATTTGTTATGAAGGACCTGGTAAGGAAAGCGGGCCGGGAAAATGAGTTTTTCATAGACTCAAAGGCAACCAGCACTGAAGAAATTGGAAATCCTCCCCATTATGGAACCGTAAGCAAAATGCGTCAGGTTGGAATCCCCATGAATCCCCACAGGGCAAGCCAGATGAAAAAAAGCGACTACGATGAATTCGACCTGATTCTTGGTATGGACGGCTGGAACATAAGGAACATTTTAAAAATAACAGGGGGCGACAGTGAAGGCAAAGTGCACATGCTCCTTGACTACACAAGTCACCCCCGCGACATCGCAGACCCCTGGTATACACACAATTTTGACGAAACATACAACGATGTTTTAGAGGGCTGCGAAGCGTTGCTGGAAAGCCTTTGATTGATTACTTGGCGTCGTAATCGATTGTTGGCTGAACCTTGCTGCGGCCATTGTGAACGGTGATGTTCATGGCTTCGGCTGTTTCTGTGTCAGTGTTGAACTTCTGAACAGTAACCCACTGACCGGCCTTAAGGTTTTCAATTTCAAGCCTTTCAAAGAAGAATGGTGGTGGAAGCTGGCGCATCTTGTCCTTCTTGTCGGCTTTCTTTTCCGGCATCTTGTCCTTTGGCGGAAGTTTTTTAGGTGGATTCAAAGTTCCAATGTTTGTCAAAGGATTGATGTGGATCTTGCGGCTCTTTCCGTCTGCATCAGTAATGGTGATGATCTGGGCGTCGGCATTTACGCTGCTGATTGTTCCCATGATCTGCTTTTCACCAAAGTTGAATGGAACATGATGTCCCGGTCTGAAATCTGGGCGAGGGCAACCTTTTCCTTCCGGCTTCTGTGCAAATGCACCTACAGTTGTGGCTACTGCAATTGCAGCTACTACGGCTGCTGTTCTGATCTTGTTAAGTTTCATAGTATTCCTCCAAAGCTAAATTGATTGATGTTTATTCCTGAATGGCTTTGCTCATTCATCTGAGAAAAAATATAATCCAAATGAAGTTCCATATCATTAGAACAGCCTTTTTAATAAATTAGAAAGTTTTAATCTTTCGTTTGGAGTTATGGACAATTTTCCAATATAATTTAGAATGAATATCGTGAAGAAGATTGCATTGTTATTTGTACTGCTTTTATCTTTGCCCATGATGTCCCTTGCGCAGGAAAAAAATATTCCTCCTAAAAGGGATTATGTTCCCTATCACGGAATGAGGGTAAAGCCGAACCAGCAGGAATTCATGGTGAATGTACTTACGGCTCAAAAGAACAGCAACGGTGAAAATGCCCTTATGGAAATCACCTTAAGGTTTTCCATGCCCATTGACCCCCGCACGGTCACTCCGGCATCGGTCCTTCTCAATGGGGAAAAATGCGGCTCGAATGTTTTCTTTCATTTTGGAAGAAGGGGCGAAAGCGTAAGGATAACGATAGTCAATGCCCAGGAAGAAACTTTTTACCTGAAGCTGGAAGGTGTGGAATCCTACAAGGGTGACAAATTGGCTGAAACTGAATTTGAAAACATTCAGGACGGAACGGAAATAATTAAAGGAAGGCTATAGAAATGGAAAAAATACTTGTCGTAGAAGATGATGACGGAATTGCAGAATTCGAAACCCTTGAACTTGAACACGAAGGTTTTGAAATTAAAAGGGCTGTAAACGGTAGGGAAGCCCTGGAACTCTTTGAATCCTTTGGACCGGATGTAATCCTTCTTGATGTAATGCTTCCGGAACTGAGCGGACTTGAAGTTTTAAGACGCATCAGAAAAACCTCTTCCGTTCCAGTCATTATGGTGAGTGCCCGCGGGGAAACCTATGACAAGGTTAACGGTCTTGATGCCGGTGCCGACGACTACATTGCAAAGCCATTTGAAATAGAGGAACTTCTTGCAAGGCTTCGTGCCGTAATCCGCAGAAGCGACAAGTCCAATGCGGAAGGAAAAACCTATTCCATTGGAAATCTGGTCCTCAACACGGAAAGCATGGAAGTTACCAATAACGGTGAACTCATAGAACTTTCAAAGACCGAATACCTTCTCCTAAAGTGCCTGCTTGCAAACATTGATGTTGTAATGAGCCGTGATGCCATCATTGACCAGGTGTGGGGCGAAGGACACAGCATAGATGTAAATGCTGTTGATGTTTATGTCCGTTACCTTAGAAGCAAGCTTGGGGAAGGCATAATCTCCACAGTACGCGGCGCAGGTTATGTAATAAGATCGGAGCAGAAGAATTGAAGAAGTCATTTTTCAGGTCAAAGGCACTCCGTCTTTCACTGGCATTTTCTGGCCTCATTGCCGGCCTCATCCTTATTTTCGTACTTCTTTTTGCCCTGGTTATAAAAAAGAATGACAGAAGAAGACAAAGTGATTTCCTTTCCAGAACTGCAGAATCCGTCAGGTCCATAGTGCAGAATGTGGGGCCAGATATGGTAACAGAATCGGACTTTATGGAGATTCCCTATTTCGTTTCTGTCTGTATCTATGAAGGAAATGGGGACAGAACGGTATATTCAAACGACCCCTTTATCAGGAACCTTCCAAAAGCCGAAGAAAAGCAGTCAATTATATAGAAAAGAATTACTTCATTGACGGTGACCTTAATGTCCTTTACAGGACCTTGACTTTTGAAATTTCGGAAAAAACCTATGTGGTTCAGGTTTCCGTAAACATGGACCGGGATTTTGCCTCAAGGCTGCTTAGGGAATTGAATTTTGCCATTATCCTTTTCAGCCTTCCCCTCATTTTGGTGTCTTTTCTTGCCTCCTACTTCATCATCAAGTCAACCATCAGTCCAGTAAAGAAAATGACTGAAACCGCAAAGAAAATGAGCTACTCAAGCGAAAACCACTTTGAAGTGGCTGGGAGCGGCGATGAATTCGACAGGCTGGCGGAAACCTTCAATACGCTTTTTGCAAGGTTAAAGCAGGATTTTGAAAGGGAAAAGCAGTTTACTTCCGATGTTTCCCATGAGCTGAAAACTCCAATTGCGGTCATTGCGGGGCACGCAAACCTTATCCGCCGCTGGGGCAAGGATGATCCGGTTCAGCTTGAAAAGTCCATTGGACGCCTCACCGCAGAAGTACATACAATGCAGGCAATCGTAGACAACCTTTTGCAGATATCCCGACTTGAAAGGGGCGCCATTAAACTGGAAAAGAAATCTGTATCCGTCAGGGAGTTTTCAGAAAGGCTTAAAGAGGATACAGAAGCCTGGGCAGAAAATGCAACGGTGACAGTTAAAGAAATGGGTACAGAATCCATATTCTGTGATGCAGAATTGCTTTATGAATCCATGACAATCATTGTTTCCAACAGCGTTAAATACGCAAAACCCAATAAAGTAAACATTATAATAGAAGAAAAGGTGACAGAAAGGGGTACAGAATTAAGTATTATTGATGATGGCCCTGGCATAAAGAAGGAAGCCCTTCCTCATGTTCTGGAAAGGTTCTATCGGGCAGATGAATCTCACAACAGGGACAAGGAAAAGGGTGGTTCAGGCCTAGGTCTTGCCATTGTAAAAAGCATTATGGACATTCATGGAGGACAGGTACAGATAGACAGTGACGGCCTTAAGGGAACAACTGTAACCCTGATCTTTCCGGTAAAAGAAGGTGACAGATGAAGGAACAGTTTGCTAGAACCCAGATAGTTTATGGTGCCAGTTCCATGGAAAAACTCTACAGCGCAAAGGTGGCAGTTTTTGGTGTTGGTGGTGTAGGAGGTTATGTGGCCGAAGCCCTTGCCAGAAGTGGTATAGGCCATCTGTTGCTGGTTGATAATGATAAGGTATCTGTAACCAATATTAACAGACAGATTATAGCCCTTCACAGTACCATAGGAAAACCAAAGGTACAGGTAATGAAGGCAAGGTGCCTGGATATAAATCCTGACATTATAATAGAAGAAAAAGAATGTTTTTTCCTTCCTGAAAACAGTGATAGTTTTGATTTCAATGGGTACAGTTACATCGTTGACGCTGTGGACACGGTTTCTGCCAAAATAGAACTCATAAGGAAAGCAAAGGAAGCAGGGGTTCCAGTTATAAGCTGTATGGGTGCAGGCAATAAAACTGATCCCAGTAAGTTTATGGTGGCAGATATAAGCAAGACAACTGTCTGTCCACTTGCAAGGGTCATGCGCCGTGAATTGAAGGCCAGGGGCATAAAGGATGTAAAAGTGCTTTTTTCTACGGAATCTCCCGTAAAGAAAGAAGAGGGCACGGAAAAAAAAGGCGGTGGAACCGCTCCGGGAAGCACGGCTTTTGCACCGTCTGTAGCAGGGCTTTTAATGGCGGCAACCGTTGTAAATGAAATTGCAGGCAATGGATTGTCGGGTCAGGACCGACAATGACACAATGACAATTTTGCGGGAACAACAAAAAAAGGGCTGCCCAATAAGTATGCACCGTTGCGATCAAACGTTGCTGTTCATACTTTTGGGACAGCCCTTTTTACTTAGGAACAACCTTTAGATTATTCTTCTACAGCAAGTTCCTGAACAAGATCAGACATTGTTACAGTTGCAAGCATTGTTCTACCATTGTAAACATTAGCGTATGCACCAAGTGTACCCTGATTAGTCTTTGTAAGGCCTGTTTCTGAACTGTCAATTGTTATAGAAGAACCAATTACAGTTCCGTCTAATTTTTTAAGTGTTACTTTATAACCGCCATCACTGTCGGCTTCTTTAACTTTACCGTCTGAGTCAGGAGTTCCTGTTGCTGAAACTTCAATGTTTACAACAGCATTTGCACCTGCAGCAGCATAATTAGTAAGTTCCTTCCAACTAGAAGTTTTATCGATTTCTTCACATGTACCGCTATTTGCTGGTTTTCCGTCTAACCCACAAAAGTTTGGAAAGCCGTCCATCTTTGTAAGGTCAACATTATTGAACCAGGAAACATAGTAGCGAACCTTTGTTGCATTGTAGCGCTGGATGCCAACAAGACCAAAATTTGCTGTTCCATCATCGTTGTTATACTTTCCGAAAACAAAGCCAACAACACCAGAAGGAACACCAGTCAAAGGATCAGCAATTGAAACTGCACAACTTCCAGATGTGTGCTTTGTTGAAAGAACATTGAAAGCACGGTTGTAATTAGAACCTGTTTCGTTTGTGTAGTCGATTGTCCACTGGGCACTTGCTCCAAAACCTGTCTGTTCAAGGATTCCGTGTTCGTCGTTATCCTTCTGGCATGACATCATTCCGAGTGCAAGAATGCTCATAGCAGCTACCATAGCTGTCTTGATAATTTTTTTCATTAGATTACCTCTTTCCATACGCCCACCCACGGGCAGAAGATATTATTCCAGGTTTAAACTAAACCCTCCATATAATTATAATGGGTTGCACAGGTTTTTCAACCGTTAAATGGCAAATTTTACCCCGATGGTAAAATTCATCTGTTTTACATTTGAACCGGTTTTCTGCACCACGCGATGGAACTCTTTCGTGTAGTCGGCATATCTGGACTTACCCTTGTCCACATTTCCGCTTGTAAATACCAGTGAAGCATTAAGCGAAAGCCTTGAAGTCAGGCCGGCGTTTGTAAAAAAACCGTACCTGAATTTTGAAAAACTGCTGTTTGCGCCCAAGTCCAGATAAGTGTCAAGGGTAGGTTTGTTCAAATGGTGGTCAATGGAATAGGTGTAAGAATAAAGATTAGTGTATAAACTGAATCCGGCGTTAAAATTCTCCCTTACGAAATAGCAGGTTTCAAACCCCACCCAGGAATTAAAAAGGTGCCTTTTGAATTCACAGCCGTATAACTTAACATCTTTTGCATTTTCGCTTTTCCAGTTTACGTCTTGGCCGGTCTTGCTGTAGGGGGCCCGTCCGTATCTTCCCCTGCCGTTTTCAGCCTTAAAGCTATAATATGAATATTCAAATTTTAGAGAAGGCTTAAAAAAGAAAGAATTCAAAATTTCAAATTCATATCCGGTGCCAATTTCGGTGTTGAAATTCTTAATGCACGAATTTTTGCTTTTGCTAAAGTTGCACTTATCCTTTATTCCGTTGACATAAAAAAAATCGGAGTCATACATGTGGCCGCAACTAACAGGGATTGCTGCATCCATTTTGGAAAAGGCATTGAATCCACTTCTATTAAAATCAAGGGAAAGTCCCACGCAGTAAAGAGGGGTATATTCCCATTCAAGAAGACTTACTTCCTGGTCGTCATCTGCAGATGAATATAGGTATTCGTATTGGGTTCCATTTTTTACCGAGACATAAGGACCAATGGAAAATTTCTTTTCTGCAAAAAGCTGTAGGGAAGCAAAGGCAGCAATCGCAAGGAACATGCACCGTTTCATAAAATCAGTATAAAGGAAAAGTTCATAAAACAAAACAGCCACCCGACCTTTCGGTCAGATGGCTGTAGTTTAAGCAATTAATGGAAATTACATTCTTTCGTTTTCAACTGCTACTGCATTCTTGCCCATGTAGGCAACGATCTTGCTGCCGTCCTTAAGCATTGATACAGGAACAACTGCAGCTTCAAGCTTCTTTCCGTCTACTTCGATGTATTCGATACCCTTGTTTACATGCTGTGGGTTCTTTACTTCGATGTGGAGGTTCATGCCTCTCCAGCGGCGGTCTGCCGTAAAGCCGTCCCAGTCTGCCTTGAGACATGGATCAAGCAGGAGGCCGTCGTACTGTGGTCTGATACCGAGCATGTACTGTGTAATAGAATAGTAGTTCCATGTAGCTGCACCAGAAAGCCAAGATACTCTTGTGTTACCTGCACGAGGGCTTACAGAAGAATATGTTGTCTGACCGATTACATATGGTTCGCTCTGACGAACTTCTGCCTTTGTGTTGTATGCGGCAGGAAGGGCAGCCTTAAGGTATTCGTAAGCCTGGTCTCCGTTTCCGCGCATGATTTCTGCGATAACGCCCCAACCCTGTGTATGGTTGAAGATACCTGCATTTTCCTTGATACCTGCAGGATATACTACAGATGTCATGATGTTGCGGCTTGCATAGATGAATGGTGGAGCACAAAGCATGAGTCCGTAAGGTGTTGCAAGCTTTTCCTTTACGCTTGCAAGACAGTCGCGAACCTGGTCTGGTGTTGCTGCTCCAGAAAGAACCGACCAAACCTGTGTATTGAAGTAGATCTGTCCTTCTTCGATAGAGTGTGTTCCGTAAACTGTTCCGTCTTCGGCGATTGCCCAAACGAACCACTTTCCGTCCCAGCACTTCTTCTGGATGTTTGCATCAAGCTTGTCGCGTTCTGCGAGTGCCCACTTTGCTTCGTCTTCCTTTCCAAGACGCTTAGAGATGTCTGCGTATGTTGTAAGTCCAAGGCGGAGCTGGAAAGCAACAAAAAGGGATTCACCGTGGTAGCCAAGTTTAAGACAGTCGTTCCAGTCTGCAAGGAGTCCGCAAGGAAGTCCGTTTGCACCCATTCTTTCAAGGTTGAAAAGGAGAGCCTGCTTAAGGTGTCCGTAAACTGTTGCTTCACCCTGGTCTGCGTATGGAACCACGCGGTTGTAGAAGTCAAACTTACCTGTTTCTGCAACGAAACATGGAATTGCGTTGAAGAACCACTGGCAGTCGTCCGAGCGGAATTCTTCTGCTGGAATCATTTTCTGCTTTCCTGCAACGAAGTCCTTTGAGATGACTGGGAGGGCACCGCCGTTTGCAAACTGTCCGCTCAAGAGGCGAACAAGGCGTTCTTCTGCTTCTTCAGGAATTGCTGCAGAAACACCGAGGATGTCCTGAACTGAGTCGCGGTAACCGAGACCGTCGCGTTCTCCGTTGTAAACCAAAGATGCTGCACGAGACCAAGCGAATGTAATGAGACAGTTGTAAAGTCCCCAAACATTTACTGTGTGGTTGATGTCTTCATCAGGTGTCTTAACATTAAGGCTGCCAAGCTTTGCGTGCCATGCCTTAACAAGCTTGTCGAATTCTTCGTCGCACTTTGCGATTGAACCGAATTCCTTAACAGCCTTTTCGCCTTCAACATTTGCATCGCCGATACCAAGAAGAACTACGAGTTCCTTTGTTTCGCCTGGTGCAAGTTCGATGTCAGACTGCATTGAACCACAGATGTTGTCGCCGTATGCATTTGAGTTCTTGCATTCTCCGTTGATAACTGAATCTGGTTCCTTGTAGCTGCCGTATGTACCGATGAATGACTGGCGGTCTGTATCGTAACCTGTCATTGGCTGTCCAACGAGGGCCATCCATTCGCTCATGTAGTCGCCGATGGCTGGGTTCTTCTGGTGCTGGAGGTAAAGGTTTTCGTGGATCGAATAGCGGAGCATGTTCTCCTTTGCTTTTTCTCCCTTACAGATGAAGATGGAGTACTGAAGGTTAACCTGGTCCTGTGTTGTGTTCCACTGGTTGGAGAATTCACAGTATGTGAATGCGCGGAGCTTTCTTGGCTTTGAACCTGTGTTTGTTACCTTGAGCCTCCAGTATTCGAATGTCTGTCCAAGAGGAACAAAGTACTTTGCTTCAGACTTGATGCGTTCGTATTCTGTTTCGAAAATTGAGTAGGCAGTACCGTGGCGGCAGATGCTCTTGTATTTATCAAGTGGCTTTCCTACAGGCTGCCATGAAGCCGACCAGTAGTCCTTGCTTTCCATATCGCGAAGGTAGAAGTATCTTCCCGGCTGATCCATTGGGATTGAGTTGAATCTGAGGCGCATGAATCTTCCCTGTGCTCCAGACTTGTAAAAACCGTAACCGCCAGCGTTGTTTGTGATGACAGCACCGTATTCTGTGGAACCAAGATAGTTGCTCCAAGATGTAGGTGTGTCAGGGCGAGTTACAACATATTCCATTGCTTCATCGTCAAAATAGCCGTACTGCATTCTGAACTCCTTTCATTGTTTTATTCTTTCAATATACAGAAAATTTTCCATTTGTCTACATTATTATTGTAAAAATGCAGGCAACAACTAAAAGTTAGCAATATGAAAAGAATTCTTCTATTGAAAATATTAGAAATTTTGTGAATTTTTATGGAAATCTTCCAAAGATGTAATAAATTGGAGAATTTTCACTTTAGAATGGTATTTTTGACAAGAATTTGTTTGACAATTTAATATCGGGGACTTATACTAATATTTGAAACCGGTTGCCCCTATGGACTTCCGGATTTTAAATCTTAACCCTCGGGTTCCTAATTAAATTTAAAAAAAAGTGGAGTCCGATGTAATATTTTCATATGCATAACTAATAGGAGGAACGTATGAAGAAATTGGTTGCAGTTGCTGCTGCAGTAGCATGTGCATCACTTGCACTCGTAGGATGTGCAAAGAAAGACGGAGCATCAGCTGGTAAGGATGCAAGCAACAAGCTCGTAGTATGGTCATTCACAGATGAATTGGACGGAATGATCACAAAGTATTTCCAGGAAGATGGTCGCTTCAAGGGTAAGTATGAAGTCGAATACTCACTCACACCAACAGACCAGTTCCCAAACAAGCTTGACCCAGTTCTCGCATCTGGTTCAGGATGTCCAGACGTTTTCGCTCTCGAAGACGCATTCGTTCGCAAGTATGTTGAATCAGGACTTCTCCTTGATCTCACAGACGTATACAACGAAATCAAAGACAAGATGATTGCTTACCCAGCAGAAGTTGGTACATACAACGGAAAGGTTTACGGTCTCTCATGGCAGGTAACACCAGGTGCTGTATTCTACCGCCGCTCACTTGCAAAGAAGTACCTCGGTACAGATGAACCAGCAGAAGTTCAGAAGGCTCTCGCTAACTGGGACAAGTTCCTTGAAACAGCAGAACTCCTCAAGAACAAGTCAAACGGAAACTGCTACATCGTATCTTCTACAGGTGACCTTAACAAGCCATTCCTTTCTGGACGCAAGGATCCATGGGTAGTAAACAACAAGCTCGTTATAGATCCAAAGGCAATCGAATACATGGAAATGTGTAAGACACTTAAGGACCGTGGTCTTGAAGGTCGTGTTGGTCAGTGGTCAGAAGGTTGGTTCGCTGGTATGAAGGGTGTTCTCGCTGATGAATCAGGAAACACAAAGGAAGTATTCTCTTACTTCCTCCCAACATGGGGTCTCCACTACGTTCTTAAGACAAACGCTCCAGACACAGCAGGTGACTGGGCAATGTGTGCTGGTCCAGTTGGATACCGCTGGGGTGGTACATGGGTAGGTGCATGGGCAAAGACAAAGAACCCAAATGCAGCTAAGGAACTCATCAAGTACGTTGCTACAGACGACACATTCCTTGAAAGCTGGGCACGCGATACAGGTGACGTTGTTTCTAACGCTAAGGTTGTTGCAAAGATTAAGGACAACTTCTCTGAAGCATTCCTTGGTGGACAGAACCACTACGCAGAATTTGCTGAAATGGCAAAGTCTGTTAACGGAAAGCTCTCACAGGGTACAGACCAGGCTGTTGAAGGAATCTTCGGCGAAGCTGTAGGTGCTTATGTAAACGGTGAAAAGACAATGGAACAGGCAATCGCTGACTTTAAGGAACAGTGTGCTGCACAGCTTTCACTTGCTAACTAATTTGATTAGTGTTTAATACCTGATATGGTCGCCTGAAAAGACGGCCATATTAGGTTTTTTTTTGTCCGGTTTCTGCCGGAATTTGTGAGGTGCTTTGATGAAGAAAAAATCCGGAATAGAAACAAGAATGAACAGAGCAGGATACTTCTTTGTTCTGCCTTTTATCCTGGTTTATGCAGCTTTCCAGTTTTGGCCTGTAATCTATACCCTTATGCTCGGTTTCAGCGACATTAAGGGATTCAAGACAGATATGGGCTTTGTTGGTCTTGAAAACTTTAAGAGACTTGTTACTGACAAGTACTTCTGGGATGCTGTTTACAATACTTTCTGTATGTGGGGACTTAACTTTGCCCCTCAGCTTAGTATTGCTCTTATTTTTGCAATCTGGTTTACAGATTTGCGTTTGAATTTGAAATGTAAAGGTACATTCAGAGCCGTATTCTACATGCCAAACTTGCTTACAACAGCTTCTATTGCTATTTTGTTCCGCAGTTTGTTTGCATACCCAATCGGTCCTGTTAACCAGTTCCTTACTGGTACCTTGAATATATGGGCTACTGAAATTGTTGACGGCCAGGAAGTTCTCCGTGGTTTCAACTTTTTCCGTATGAATGTAACTCCAGATAAGGATTACCTTATTGACTGGGTTCCAAGAATCATCGTTGCATTCATCCAGTGGTGGATGTGGTGTGGACATACTTTGATCATGCTTATGGCAGGTATCACAAGTATTTCTCCTTCACTTTACGAAGCTGCAATCGTTGACGGTGCAAACCAGAGACAGCAGACTTGGTTGATCACAATTCCATTGCTTCGCCCAATGATGCTCTACCTCCTCGTTACATCAATGATTGGTGGTATGCAGCTCTTCGAAATCCCATTCCTTCTTACAGATATGCGCGGTGGTCCACGCTACGCAATCAGAACAATGGGTGTTTACCTCTATAACATGGGCTTCCAGGGAACAACAGATTATGCTTATGCTGCAGCAATCGCTATCGGCGTATTCATAATTACTATTCTCCTTGCTACAATGATTAACCAGATGATTAAGGAACACAAGTTCAACCAGTGGTGGTACCTCTTGCTTATGTTGATCTTCATCATTGTTGGCTTCGGTCTTTATATGATTACAAGAATGTTCATCTTCATGCTTGGCTTCGGTTATATTGGTGTTGCTGTAGTAGCATTGCACCACTACATGTATGAAAAAAGGAGGACAAATAGATGAAAAGCGATAGAGCATCCCTTACCGCCAAGAGATCAATAATTTATGTTCTCATGATTTTCTTTACAATTGTTGCTGTTGTTCCAATCTACTTGATGCTTATCAACGCAACTCGTTCTAATGCACAGATTAACGAAGGACTTTCGTTCCTTCCTGGCGGAAACACAATGACAAACTGGAAGAACCTTACTAGCCGTAACTTCCAGATTTGGCAGGGTTTCAGCAACAGTGCTTTCATTTCTGTATGTAGTACAGTGCTTGGTGTTTACTTCTCAACACTTACAGCCTATGCGCTTCATGTATACAAGTTCAAGGGTCGCAATTTCCTCTGGGCATTCATCCTTGTTGTTATCATGATTCCAGGTACACTTTCATTCATTGGTTTCTACCAGTTCATGGCTAAGTGTCACCTTACAAACAGTTTCATACCTTTGATTGTTCCAACAATCGCATCTGCAGGTACTGTATTGTTCATCAAGCAGTATATGGAATCTATCCTTTCATTTGAACTTATCGATGCAGGTCGTATCGACGGTGCAGGTGAATTCATGATCTTCAACATCGTTATTCTTCCAATCATGGTTCCAGCTCTTGCAGCACAGTGTATCTTCGCATTCGTTGGTTCATGGAACAACTTCATGACACCATTCGTTCTTCTTTCAGACCAGAAGAAGTATACACTTCCTATGCTTGTTCAGACACTTCGTGGTGATATCTACCGTACAGAATACGGTTCAATCTACCTCGGTGTTGCAATTTCCCTTATCCCAATCCTCGTATTCTACGCTTTGATGTCTAGATACATCATTTCCGGAATTACAATGGGTTCTGTAAAGGAATAGTCCTAATTTTGCAGCAGGGTTTCCGGACTGGAAACCCTGCTTTTTTTTTCATAAAAAGTTTATTTTTGGAGTTAAAACAATGAAGATTTATAATCCAATACTTTCTGGTTTTCACGCAGATCCATCCATCGTTAATGCTAACGGTGAATGCTATATTGCAAATTCTACTTTTGAGTGGTTTCCTGGCGTAGAGCTTCATAGGTCAAAAAATTTGATAAATTGGCAACCGGTTGCCTCACCGTTACAGACAAAAACTCTTTTGGACATGGCAGGAAACAAGGCTTCCTGTGGTATTTGGGCCCCATGTCTTACTTACTGTGAATCTGAAAAACTTTTCTATTTGATTTATACAAATGTTCGTAGCTGGAACGATGGTCCTTGGAAGGACTGTCCAAACTACCTTACAACTGCACCTTCAATCGAAGGACCTTGGTCAGATCCTGTATTCATGAATGCAAGCGGATTTGATGCTTCAATGTTCCACGATGATGATGGAAAGCACTGGTACATCAATATGGAATGGGATTACCGCCAGCTTGGTCCTCGCCAGTTCTCGGGAATCCTTTTGCAGGAATACGATGCAAAGCAGAAGAAACTTGTAGGTCCTGTACACAAGATTTTCCGCGGAACAGACATTGGTCTTGTTGAAGGACCACACCTTTACAAGAGGGACGGTTACTACTACATCTTTGCTGCTGAAGGCGGTACTTGCTATGAACACGCAATCAGCTGCGGAAGGTCAAAGTCAATTACAGGTCCATACGAAGTTCATCCTTGCAACCCATTGATCTCTTCTTACGGACACGATGAAATCTGGTTGCAGCGCGCTGGACACGGTGCAATGTGCAAGAGCCCGGACGGAAAGAAGGATTACCTTGTATACCTTTGCGGTCGTCCTGTAGAAGGAACAGAAAGATGTATCCTTGGTCGTGAAACTGGTATTGCAGAACTTGAATGGAAGGATGGCTGGCCATTCGTTAAGCAGCCGGACGGTTCGCTCCAGAACTTCCCGCCAGAATACATTGAAGTTGAAGGCGATGGTGAAGTTCTCCCAGGACACGGTGCAATTCACCCTGCAGAAAAATATACTTTCGACAATGACAACTGGAAACTTGATTTCAAGACACTCCGCGTCCCAATGACTGAAGAAAGATTCAGCACAAAGGAAAGACCGGGTTGGCTTAGAATTCACGGAGGACAGTCTCCTGTTTCTACTTTTGACCAGGGGCTTGTTGCTCGCCGCCAGACAGACTTTAACTTTGAAGCAGAAACAAAGCTTGAATTCAATCCAACAAACTTCCAGCACTTTGCGGGAATGGTTTACCGCTACGACGAACAGACACAGTACCTTTGTGTTGTTACCCACGATGAAAAGCTAGGCAAGGTTCTCAATGTAATGACAATCATGCCGGAAGGATTCATCCGTGAAGTAGAAATCCCAATAGAAGACAACAAGCCTGTATGGATCAAGCTTAAGGTTGAAGGCAAGAAGGGATTCTTCTGGTGGTCACAGGACGGCGTAAACTTCCGCCAGATGAGGCCATTGCTTGATGCTACAAAGCTTTCGGACGAATACGGTGGACAGGGATTCACAGGTGCTTTCGTTGGAATGTACTGTGCCGATATGGTTCAGTATGAAAATCCAGCTGACTTTGAATACTTTGTTTACAAAAGAGTATAAGGCAAGCAAATGGTAACGATTTATGATATTGCCAGGGAAACAGGATATTCGGCTCCTACAATTTCCAAGGCACTGAATGGAACAGGAGGCCTCAGCGTAAAGACCAGGGACAAGATCCTTAAGGCGGCTGAAGCACTCGGTTACAAACCAAACATGGCGGCTCGTTCTCTCACTACAAAAAAGTCATACCTTGTAGGCGTGATTTTTGAAGACGCAGACATGCAGCGCGGTTTTGAACATCCTCTCTTTGGCGGTATCATGAATACGATTAGAACCGAGATGGAAAATTCCGGTTACGACCTGATTTTTCTGTCTCGGTCACTCCTTGCAAAAAAACGCTCCTATCTTGAACACTGCCACCATAGGAATGTGGATGCAGTAATGATCATCAATCCACTTAGCGTTGATGAAGACCTGATGGAACTTGCAAATTCGGACATTCCTTGCGTTTCAATCAACTACCTGATTCCTGGAGTTCCTTCGGTTGTTACTGCAAATGTTGATGCAGGCTACAGGGCAGGAAAATATTTCATTGAAAAAAAACACAGGAAGATTGGATACATTTCGGGCTCCTTCACCGAATATAATCTTGCTGCAAAAGAAAGGCTTGAAGGACTTAAGAAGGCAATTTCTGAAGCAGGAATTGAATTCAGCGAAAACAACATTGAATACTGCTCAAAGTGGACAAGAGAATCTGGATATGAAGCAATGAAAAGGCTTTACGAAAAAAATCCGGAAATCACGGCGGTATTCGTAGCAAACGACAACATGGCTTTCGGTGCCATGGAATATCTGGAATCTATAAATGTAAGAATGCCGGACCAGGTTTCCATCATCGGTTTTGATGACGAACAGGCTTCCGAATTCATTACGCCTTCCTTAACCACATTCAAACAGAACAGGATTACCATCGGTAAGCTTTCTTCCGAAATGCTGATGAATCGTCTAATTGGAATTCCCGTTCACGACTGCGTAAGGGTTAAGGCTGAACTTGTGGAACGCAAGTCGGTCAGAGACCTTTGATAAAAAAAATCTCTAATAAAACCTTTTGTTTACAACTATTATTTCCGCGTGTTATAATATTAGGATAATACAGTATCGGGAGTATACCAATGGCATTTGAAGATGACGACCAGTCTTTTGAAGCCCTTTTTTCACAGGCAGAATCAAACAGCACGGCATATGAACCTCAGGATGTTACTGATTTAATGAGTACTTCCTCAAACAGGGATTTCAGCCGCTTTGTTGAAGAACAGGAAAACTCTGTCGGCAAACCAAAGATGATTGGATGTATTCCTGAAGTTGACCTTAACATAAAGGAATTCCGACCGATTGAAAAATATTTCAATGATGAACCAAATGAGGTTTACGACGATCCTTCCTACTACAAAAAATGTCTTACAGGTGAAGGACAGAGTTCACAGCGCCTTCACGGACTTCTTGTTAAATACCTTAACTGTCAGGACAAGAAAGACAAGACCGTTTACCGCCAGCAGATTGTAACTGCATACTGGGAATTCTTGAGGACACTTGCTCCAAAAATGGCAAGCACGGGAATCCCTGACTGCAAGAGAATGGCAATGCGTTTCGGTATCCTTTTGCCTTCACTTGCCACACCAGAACAGAAGACAATGTTTGCAAAATCCATTGACAGGAACAATACTTATGAACCAGTCCTTTATATGGATGAATGGATTAAGAGCATTGCCCTTGGACACATGAAGCCTTCTGCAACAGATGAAGCCCCTGTTAAGGGTGCCAATAAAGGACCTGGAGCAGAACAGGCAAGACTCCAGCAGCTTAAGAGCAAGAACAGCGGTAAGATTCAGACATCAGAAAGCCTCCTAAATGCAAAGGAAGCAGAAAGGCAGACCCTTGAATCACAGGTAAAGAACAGGATGGAGGAACTTTTCATTCACGAACCACTCATCGGTTTTGAACCTCACAAGGCTCCTTATACAGACTTGCAGAGAAAGATGTTCAGCGACATCACAAATCTTTTCCGTTCCCTTCAGAAGGTGGATAAGGAGCTTTCAAACTACCTTAATGAATTTAAGGAAGCAAAGGGAATTGAAGACAGCCTTAACGCAAAAGCAGGTGAAATTGTTGAAGAAGTAAGCGTAGGCAAGGAAGAAATTCTTGGCGAAATGAATACATTAAGGCAGATGCAGAAGATGACTTGTGGCCGCCAGGGTAACCAGTTCCCTGTATTCACAAGGGAATTCTTCCACTGTATCGATAAGTTCACAGGTTTCCGTGAAAACGTAATCCGTGAACTTCAGTGGATTGAATCAATTGATCCACAGTGTTTCTGCCGCATCCACAAAAACATTCCGCACAGAATTGTTCCTTATACATTGCTTGTCCCATCTTACGGTGATTCAGGTTTCTGCTGGGAACCATTCGACAGATTCAACAGACTTTCCAGCCGCGGTAGAATCTGCATTCCAATGTACCCTCGTGATCTTAAGACTGCATGCCTTACAGCCGTTGCAGACTTGCGCTGGCAGGTTGCAAAGGAAAAGGCTTCCTTCGACTGGATGAGCGACGGTCTTACCGGACATTACTATCAGTATCTTGAAGAACATAAAATGAAGGGCGACATCAAGCAGTTCTTCATTGACGATTACATTCTTTGGATGACAAAGGAAGCGAACGGTACGCAGAAGCTTGATAAGGAAGTCCGCGCAATCTTCTGGAGATACATTCCGTTCCCACAGGAACTTAAGGAAGAACTAAAGAAGAGAAGCCTTGCATACGCAGAGCTCTTCCAGAGAGACATTAACCGCAGCATGAGCGACGGTTATTGATTTTACATCAAGTTTAAAACAATAAAGGGATGTTCACAAAGTATGTCGTGTAGCGCTCATTGAGTTTGTCGAAATGACTGCTACGCTATAAGTGGTGGTTTCGGCAAGCTCAACCACCGTAACTCATGCTTTTGGGACATCCCCTTTTTTTATTCTTCTTCGATAAAGTCAAAGTCGTTGTTTTTCATTTTGGCAAGGTCAAGAAGACCCAGCTTGAAGATGGTGCTTTGGTTTCTTCCGTGCTCCTTAGAATAGTAAAGTGCCTGGTCCGCCTTCTTGAAGATTGTTCTAGGTTCAAGGCTTTCGTGAGGATCGATTATTACGCCGCCAATGCTGACAGTAACTTTAAGCGGAGTGTTGTTTTCATAAATCACCATGTCTTCTATGGCCTTTCTTATTCTTTCTGCAACTTTGAAAACAGAATCCTGGGTACACTGTGAAAGAAGAACGGAGAATTCTTCACCGCCAAATCTTGCAATGCAGTCTTCGTTTCGCAAAGTTTTCTTAAGGGTATTGGCAATGGAAACAAGAACCTTGTCGCCCAAAAGATGTCCCCATGTATCGTTGAACTTCTTGAAGAAGTCAATGTCTAGAATTAGAACACCGGCACTCTGATTGTATCTTTTGATAGATGAAAGGGCAGAGTTAAGTCTCTGGAAGAAAAAGTCGTTGGTATAAAGACCAGTCTTTGAATCTGTAATTGAAGATTCATAATGCAATCCATTCTGCATGGTGATGGAAAGAATGGAGAAGATTCTGCTGATATAGGAAATCTGAGAGTCAGTATATTCCGAATCATTGATCTTGCTTGTGATGAAAACAATACCGTAAGTTCCTCCAATGGCGATTAAAGGAATTACAAAGTAAGGGTTGATTTCTTCTATGACCTGTTCAACCACTTCCTCTGGAAGTTTGTCTTTAAGTTCATTGAATAAATGAACGGCACCAGATTGTTCCTGGGTTAAATTCTGATCGAAATATTCCTTGAGGAAAGAGAAGCAATCCGTAGAAACATTTTCTTCTGTTTTGACGAGCCTTCTGTAAACATACTGCCTTAAGTGCTTTTTTCTTGGTGGCTGGAAAAGGAATACAAGCCTGTCTGGAATGAAATATTCAAGGAAGCGGGAACACAGGAAGTCGATCATGGAATCAACTTTAGTCAGTGAAATCAAATGGGAGATATCATTGACAATGCGGATAAGGTCAGTGTTTTCCTTTTTCAGGTTTTCAACCGAAGAAAGCATACCCGACTGCTGCAGGTTCTGAAACTGAGTCAAAATATTCATTGTTGATTCATGATTACTTTCTGCCATATCCTACCTCCTATGATACCACAGGTTTTTCCATAAGTAAAAAATATTATGGAATATGAATTATTTCGCGAGGCTTTGATCCGTTTGCAGGACCAACGATTCCGCGCTCTTCCATAAGTTCAACAAGACGGGCGGCACGGTTATAGCCGATGCTCAACCTTCTCTGGATGTAGCTGGCGCTTGCCTTGCCTGCCTGAACAACAATATCAAGGGCCTTGTCATACAACGGATCGTCTGCACCGTCGTTGAACAGGGACATCTGGCCGCTTGGATCTTCTTCTTCGTCATCAACGAAAATTTCATCGTCAATGTATTCAGGTTCTCCCCATTCCTTTACGGCTTCAACAACATCTTCTACTTCCTGGTCTGTAACCAAAGTTCCCTGGATGCGCACTGGGAAAGGATCTGTTGCACTTGCGTAAAGCATGTCACCCTTGCCCAAAAGTTTTTCTGCACCTACCTGGTCGATGATGATGCGGCTGTCTGTTTTTGCTGCAACCATGAATGCTACGCGGCTTGGAATGTTTGCCTTGATGAGACCTGTGATTACATCAACGGATGGACGCTGGGTTGCAAGAACAAGGTGGATGCCGACTGCACGGGACATGGCACAGAGACGGGCTACAACACCTTCAAGCTGCTTACCGGTTGTTGCCATGAGGTCTGCAAATTCATCGATGATTACGATGAGGTATGGAAGCTTTTCTGTTGCGATATGCTGGTCCATGATCTTCTTGTTGTAGCTTGAAATGTCGCGGCAACCGAGACTGTCGAGGACTGCATAGCGTCTTTCCATTTCGCAGAGACAGTACTGGAGAGCCTGCATTGCTTTCTTTGATTCCGTAATTACAGGAGTAAGCAAGTGAGGAATGTTGTTGTAAAGCTTGAGCTCGACAACCTTAGGGTCAATGAGGATCATCTTTACATCGCTTGGGCTTCTCTTGTAGAGGATGGAAAGAATCATTGTGTTTACGCAGACTGACTTACCGGCGCCTGTGGAACCGGCAATCAAAAGGTGAGGAGTCTTTACAAGGTCCATGATCTGTGTTTCGCCCTGGATGTCTTTTCCAAGGATTACAGGTACAGCCATCTTCTTCCATTCAGGACGGTTCTGTTCGATGCATTCGCGGAAAGAAACGATGGCTCTTTCCCTGTTTGGAATTTCAATGCCGACGGCGCGCTTGCCAGGAATTGGAGCAACAATACGGACTGCCTTTGCTGCAAGGCGAAGGGCAATGTTATCTGCAAGCCCAACGATTTTAGAAAGCTTAACGCCTGGGGCCGGAAGGATTTCAAACATTGTTACTACAGGACCCTTGCGGATGCCTGTGATCTCTGCCTGGATGCTGAATTCCTTCAATGTTTCCTGAAGGTTCAATGAAGCCTGTTTTGTTTCTTCATCAATGATCCAGTATTCGTTTTCGTCGTATTCAGTAAGAAGGTCTGTGGAAATCTTGTAGGCGCCAAGCTTCTTCTTCTTTTTAGGAGGAAGGACAACTTCGGCCCTGGTTGGTGGAACTGCTGCAGGAGCCGCAATTGGATTGCCGTTGGCATCAACTACGGATGGTGCAAGAGGATCTACATTCTCGCTGGCATCGCCTTCAACAGCCTGCCTTGCATCCTGTTCCATCTGTGAGAAAATGTCTCCGATGCCGGTTGCATCAGGGTTGAAGTTTGCAGTCTTGTCGCCGTTCTGGATGTTTGAAATTATCTGGTTTTCCATGAAGGATTCGTCAATGTTTTCATCACCTTCGTCAAATACAGGTTCTTCAATTTCATCGCTAAATGCGGCATCCTGGAAGTCGTCGTCAAGTTCATCCTGCACAACAGGTTCTTCCAAGGAATCTTCTTCGGTGTAAAGGAATTCATCGATTGCACCATCGTTCACATCATCTTCCGGCTGTTCGTCAGCTTCCTCAAAATCCATGTCGTAGGTGATTTCATCATCTGTGCCGGAATCTTCGGCTCCCGTAAGGCTTTCAGATTCCCTTTCAAACTGGTCGATTATATCGATTTCTTCAAAACCGATTTCGTCTTCTGCAGGATTGAATGCTTCAGGTTCAACTGTTTCTGTTTCAAAAAGTTCATCGGCGGCAAAGGAATCAAGTTCGTCCTGAGAAGGAATGTCTATGGTGTCATCGATTTTTTCTTCGGCTTCAATTTCTTCTTCTGCGGCAACCGGCTCTGCAGGTTTCTTGGCATTCTTTACATTTCCTTCTTCATCAATGGACCAGTTGAAGGAAATCTTTTTCTTAGGCTCTGGGGCTGGAGTTTCAGCAGCGGAAACAGGTTCTTCAACTTCCACTTCATCTTCAGTTTCTTCTTCAGCCTCTTTCTTTTTGCCGGCAAAGGAAATCTTGTTTACAAAGAGGTGCTTAAGGTGCGACGGTTTGCTCTTGAGGAAAGAAAGGGTCTTTTTCTTTGTTGAAACCGGATCCTTTTCTTCTTGGGCAATGGCGTCTGATCCGTCAAGTTCACCGTTGTCTTCATAGTCTTTTGGATCTGCTTTAGGAATGCTGCTGTACTGAGGGCCCCATTCGATTTCTTCAACGGCAGGCTGCTTCTTTTCTGCCTTTGGAGCAACCTTGTCTTCAGGTTTTGCCTTGAGCTTGTTTTCGATGAAGGAGGCAAGGGTAACGGCCAGGAGATATTCAAGGACAACAAGGAGAAGGGCAATGAAAATTATTGAAATAATCTTAACAAAGGCAAGGGGACTTGTATCCATGTTGGAAATAGCGAGGGAAGTCCTTTCTGCAACTACCAGTGTAAAAAACGGGATGATGCTTACAAGTAAAATGAAAGCCCTCTGGATGTTCCATTTTGCGCTGAGGCAGAAGGCTCCGGAAACAAAAAAGAAGGCAGGGATCAGGATTGAACAGAATCCATATACGGAAAGCAGCATCTGGCCAAGGGCTGGCAGAAAACGGCTGCTTGTGGAACCAAAGTCCAGGAGGCCCAAAAGAAGCCCAATGGAAAACAATGCTGCCACGCAGAAGAGAGCAATACCAGTAATAGTTGCGGCAATTCGTTCCTTTTTAGTCATTGTAAAAAACTCCGAAAAATACAGAAATTCCCTTTAATTATCGGCATTCGGAGGGTGATTTTTAGCAGTAAAGTTGCAAAAAAACACTCATGGTTGTATACTATACTTGTGTCAGAATTATATATTGTAGCTACGCCTATAGGAAATCTGGGAGACATTACTTACAGGGCTTTGGAAACCTTTAAAAGCGTTGATGTGATTGCAGCGGAGGACACCCGCCATACACTTCAGCTTTTGACTCATTTTGAGATAAGGAAACCCCTGATAAGCTGTCGTTCACAGAACGAACAGTTTGCTTCGGAAAAGATCATAAAGATGCTTGATGAAGGTCAGACTGTAGCCTATGCCAGCGATGCGGGAACACCTGGAATCAGCGATCCTGGTGCAATCCTTGCGGGGCTTGCAAGAAAGGCAGGGCACAAGGTAATTCCGATTCCCGGAGCAAGTGCATTTGCATCCCTTGCAAGTGTAGCAGGAGCGGGTGGAAAGACCCTTATTTTTGAGGGATTCCTGTCACCTAAACCAGGCCGCAGGAGAAGCCGACTTAGGGAACTTATGGCAACAGGTGATGCCATAATTATTTATGAAAGTCCCTTCAGAATTGTTAAACTTTTGACGGATATTGCCGATATTGAAGAAGGGAGAAGGGTTGTTATTGGTCGTGAGCTGACAAAGCTTCATGAAGAGATAACTGAAGGAACCGCGAAAGAGGTTCTTGAAGATTATGGCTCAAGGACAAAGGTCCAGGGCGAGTTTGCAATTTTTATTTCTGGTAATAAAAATGCTAAACTTTTAGATGAATCTTCCGATAATATAAGCGAGGCTTAGTATGATGATAGACAAAGTTAATTATGTATCACCTGTGAACAACCTTCAGAGCACAAAACGCTCTAACAATGTTGCAAATTCACAGAGAACATCTGATGAAATCAGCGTTTCAGAAGAAGCAAAGGCAGCTGCAGAAGCAATGTACTTGAAGCAGGTGTCTGATGAAACTCCAGATATTCGTCAGGACTTGGTGGAAGAGATTAAGCTTAAGATTCAGGACCCAGACTTCTTCAGCGATGCTACAATCGCTGCAACAGCTGACCAGATTCTTAGCGCATACGGACTCTAATAGAATTCCGTAGTCGTTTTAAGGGGATAAATAAGGGCGGAATTTCTTTCCGCTCTTTTTTTTTGCTGACAAAAAAGTATAATTTTCATAGATTCTGGTGAACCCAGGGTTGGATAAAGAAGGAAAAAACAATGGCAGACTTTATTTTCAAAATCTCACCAAATATTGTGCTTGGTTCGTATACTGCAAACAGACTCGGTCAGTATGCCCTTGAGTACGGAAAGAATTTCATGGTCATCATTGATCCTGTCCTTAAGGAATCAGGAACATCCGACAAGGTTTTGAATTCACTCAAGGAAAAGAATGTTGAATATTTTGTTTTTGATGAGGTTCCAAACTGTGCGGATACTGAAACTTTGTCCAATGCCCTTAAACTTGCCCAGGATGCAAAGGTTCACGGAATCATTGCCGTTGGTGGCGGAAGGGTTCTTTCTTTGGGAAAGGCAGTGTGCGCAATCTACTATGAAAATAAAAATGTATATGACTTCATAGACGATCAGGCGGTTCCTGGAAACAAGATGCTTCCTTTGATCTGCGTGCCTACGACAAACCGCGATTCCTTCCTTTTTACAGACAGGACAATGGTTACTGATTCCCGCTCTTCTAAGGTGAAGCTCATCAAGACACAGAATGGACTTTGCCGCCTTGTATTGTGGGATCCAAACTTGCAGATTGCCCTTACAGAAAAGCAGGTGGAAATCATGGCTGTTGAAGCTCTGGGATTTGCAGTGGAAGGATATTTGAGCCAGAAAGCAACTTTCTTCAGCGACATGATCATTGAAAAATCGGTTCAGCTTTTGAGCTATGCCCTGGACGGTGCCCCATCCCTTTCAATTACAACACCTCAGGAAGTTCTTCTTGCACAGGGCGGCTGCATGGCATCCCTTGGCGCTGCCTCAAGCTCTTACGGGGCCGCACACCTTCTTTCTGTTGCAATCAATTCCCGCTATAAAGTTTCCCGCTCCCTTTCAATGGCAATTTTGCTTCCATACATAATTGAAGATGCGGCTACATTCCGTGCAGACAAACTTGCTGTCCTTGCAAAGTATCTGCGTGCATGCGAACAGGATGCAACTCCTGCAGAAGCAAGTGCAGCCCTTGCAGAATATGTCCGCAATAAAATTGCAAAAGTAAACATTCCTGCTCGTCTTAAGGATCTTTCCCTTTCAATCGAGCAGCTTGCCTTGGCCGCAGAAGATGCCGGTGAACTTGATTTGATCAACAGCCTTCAGCGCAGCATGACAACAGACGACCTTTTTGAAATCATTAAGAAAGCATACTGATGATTGACCCAAATAAACTTTATCAGCTTCAACCCGGGCAAAAGAGAAGAAAACTTGCCCTGACATTTGGTGAACTTGAAAGGGACATTGCAGGCATCCCTGAACCTGGCATGGAGTATAATTTTACCCGCATGACCCGGCAGGAATACACGAAGACTGTTTGCCGCATTGTTCTTGAAGACCCTCAGCTGCCGGAAGAAACTGCGGCGGAATTGAAAAGGTTGATTGAGGCTGCAGAATTTGACGAGCGGCGCGTATGCAACTTTGCCCGCAATGCACTTCTTGCTCTCATCGGAACATTCCCTGCTGAATGGGATCTGGTGATAGCTCCACATTCTTCAGGCAAACTTACGGTTGAAAAAAGAAACTTCTTTAAGGGCGTTTGCGTCTTTGCGGAAGACCTTCGTTCACCTTTCAATATCGGCTCCGTATTCAGGACGGCGGAAGCCATGGGCTGCGAAAAGGTATACATTTCGCCAAACTGCACAGACCCGGCACAGACAAAAGCCGTAAGAAGTTCCATGGGGTGCATTGATACTTTAGGATATACAAGATGCAGCCTTGATGAACTTCCGGAAGATGTTCCTGTCTTTGTTCTTGAAACCGGCGGAACTCCGATAGACAAATTCGAATTCCCAAAGGAAGGGATCGTCATCATCGGTTCTGAGGAATTGGGGGTAAGTCCCGAGGCCTTGAAAAGGGCAACCTACGGACGAGTTACCATTCCGATGACGGGACTGAAGGCAAGCCTTAATGTTGGTGTTGCTTTTGGAATCCTGATGCAGAAATGGAACGAAGCGCTGAGGGGTGAATGAAAAAAAGAAAAGGGGCAAATTAACTGCCCCTTTTTTTATTTAGCGCCTGAAAGAAGTTGCAAGGCGATCTGCGATACCCTGCAGCTGTTCTTCGGAAGTAATGTTGAAGTATTCGAGTACTTCATTGTCGATCTGTGCAAAATCAATGAGCCCTTCGCTGTAGTGGGCCATCATGTCGGCAAGATAAATTACGCTTGCAAGTTCCTTTGAAGAATCCGGCGCATTTTCCGGATTGTGGTGGTAGCGCAAAACATCTATGAGGATCTGAGGGAAGTTCCATTTTTCCGCAATGCAGGCACCGATTTCCCCGTGGTTGCATCCGGCAACAAGATTTTCAAATATTTCCTTGGAAACATTCTTTTTCTTGCAGATGCCTTCAATCTTCTGGAAAACATTAGGGCGTGCATTTTCAAAGACAATCTTACCCATATCGTGAAGAAGACCGCATACATAACTGTCTTCAATGTTTGACCTGTTCTTGCAGAAATTGCGGGCCAGGTTATAGGCGTAGAAACCTACCTGGTAGCTGTGGTCCCAAAGCTTCTTGCTTTTTTCTGATGATCCTGAAACAAGGTTTTCCATTGAACCGATGGAGAAAAGAAGGTTCTTGATTCCGCGCAAACCTGCATATTTGACCGCATCTTCAATGCTCTGGCAAGGATGTGGGAGCATGTAGGCTGCAGAGTTAACCATCTTGAGCAATTCACCGGTGAGGGAAACATCGTTGGAAATCTTCCTTGCAATGTCGCTCATTTTGCTTGTAGGCGAATTGATGAGGTTGTTTATCTGTGTAATGTTTTCCGGGAATTCAGGAAGGCTTTCAACAAGGTTTGCAAATTCCCTTGAAAGGGAAATGATGTTTTCTTCAACAGTCTTATCAAGAGGAATGATGATCCTGTTGATGGTTTCGTTATTTTCGCAAAGGATCTGATAGTTGTCTTCGGAAAGCCCAAACTTCCTGAGGATGAGGACCATGATGGCAAGGCCAAGTCCTGCACCTTCAGATTCATCAAGGAGATGGGTGATACCTTCTTCAACGGAAGTGTACTGGAGGGCACGGGTGATCTTGTCGTGGATTCTCTTGTATTCGAAAACTGTAAGTTCAGCGCGGTTACGGATTTCTACCTTGATCTTGTTGTTGCGCATCTGGTAGATGGTCTTGATGAAGTAACCCTGCTTTCTCTGCTCTTCAAGAAAGTAGTCGATGTTGGTGATGGTATCCATCTTGAAATTCTGCATGCCTTTTTCATAGTCATCAATGTTCTTGATGTTGAGGCCCTTATTTGCAAAGTAGATTCGTTTTGTATTTGCTTTTTTTGCGTTGTTGACAAGTTCCTTTACGCAGTATGCAAGACCCTCGAAATAGGAGTCCATGTTAAGG
>JAUNCR010000077.1 GCA_030526505.1 Spirochaetales bacterium | reverse complement strand
CGAAACTCCCCATTTACGGCGTTTTAATTTGCCCTGCCTAACAAAAAGTGAAAAAAATTTAAAAAAAATGCAAAAAAACATTAAAGTTTTTTGGGTTACCTGCCGATATTTGAAATGAGGAACCATGACTGTTCAACTTCGTAGAAGATAGCAGTCAGGGGAATCAATGTAAAAGATTGCAGATGTAGCCTTGTAATACAGATGTAATCTTTTACACACTGGTCAAAAGGATTTGACCATTTATATCCACGGAGGAACAAACTATGGTAATCAACCACAACATGTCCGCAATGTTTTCCAATCGTCAGTTGGGAGTAACACAGCTCGCTAACACAAAAGATATGGAAAAACTCTCTTCAGGAGAAAAAATCAATCGCGCAGGTGACGACGCTTCAGGACTCGCAGTTTCTGAAAAGATGCGCTCACAGATCCGCGGTTTGAACCAGGCTTCAAGAAACGCAGCTAACGGTATCAGCTTCATCCAGACAACAGAAGGCTACCTTCAGGAAACAACTGACATCGTACAGCGCATCCGCGAACTTGCAGTACAGTCTTCTAACGGTATCTACTCAGACGAAGACCGCATGCAGATTCAGGTTGAAGTTTCTTCCCTCATTGCAGAAGTTGACCGCATTGCATCTTGCGCTCAGTTCAACGGAATGAACATGCTTACAGGACGCTTCGCACAGCCAACTGGTGAAAACACAGTTACTGCTTCTATGTGGCTCCACATCGGTGCTAACATGGACCAGAGAACACAGTTGTTCATCGGTACAATGTCTGCTGCAGCTCTTGGACTTCGCGAAGTTGGAACTGAAACAATCATGACAATTGCGGAACCTGATCTTGCCAACCAGTCAATCGGAACACTTGACGAAGCTCTCAAGGCTATCAACAAGCAGCGCGCAGACCTTGGTGCATACCAGAACCGTCTTGAATTCACTGTAAAGGGACTTGATATTGCCGCAGAAAATCTCCAGGCATCAGAATCAAGAATCCGCGATACAGACATGGCATCACAGATGGTAGAGTTCACAAAGAACCAGGTACTCTCTCAGGCTGGAACAGCTATGCTTGCACAGGCTAACGCTCAGTCACAGAGTGTCTTGTCTTTGCTCCAGTAGTGTGTTATACTAAATAGTGAAGGACTCAGGACTTGTTCCTGAGCCCTTTGCTTGATTGACCGGTAGAACTTGCCCTACTCTTTTTGATTTTCTTCATTATTCCCGATCAATTGTGCTTGCCATGGTTTTTAGACATGGCTTTTGGTTTTTCCTGGATAACACCCGGGAAGGACAGTTCTTTGAAATCTATAGTTTCCATGTTTTCGTTTGTGACAGCATAGACGGTTATTTAAGTTATGATACAAGGCTTAACATAAGTAACGGTTCCTGCTGTAAACGGGACTAAAACCTCTGCTGGGGGCGCAACAACCAGCAGTTGCCCTTACGGACAGGCATAAATGCATGATGCATTATGTTTTCAATTCATGGAGGACTATACTATGGTAATTAATCACAACATGAGCTCAATGTTTGCAAACCGCACACTCGGAGTTACAAACTCTCAGTTGATGGGCAACCTTGAAAAGCTCAGTTCAGGCGAAAAGATCAACCGCGCAGGTGACGACGCTTCAGGACTTGCAGTATCTGAAAAGATGCGCAGCCAGATCCGTGGTCTCAACCAGGCTAACAGAAACATCCAGAACGGAATTTCTTTTATCCAGGCTACAGAAGGATACCTCGGAGAAACAACAGACATTCTCCAGCGCATCCGTGAACTTTCAGTTCAGTCTGCAAACGGAATCTACAGCGACGAAGACCGCATGCAGATCCAGGTTGAAGTTTCTCAGCTTGTTGCTGAAGTTGACCGCATTGCAAGCCAGGCTCAGTTCAATGGAATGAACATGCTTACAGGTCGTTTCGCAGAAAACTCTGCAACAAACAATGTAATGACATTCCAGGTTGGTGCAAATATGGATCAGAGAGTTCAGGCTTTCATTGGTACAATGACAGCTACAGCTCTTGGACTTAAGGGAGCACAGGGAACAGATGAACAGATTTCTATCTCTACACCTGACCTTGCTAACATGACAATCGGTACAATCGATGCAGCCCTTAAGAGCGTATCACGCCAGAGAGCAGACCTCGGTGCTTACCAAAACCGTTTCGAAATGGCTTCTAACGGTATCGCTGTTGCAGCAGAAAACATGCAGGGCGCAGAATCAGGCATTCGCGACACAGACATGGCATCTGCAATGGTTGAATACACAAAGAACTCAATTCTTACACAGTCTGGAACAGCTATGCTTGCACAGGCTAACAGCCAGTCACAGAACGTATTGGCATTGCTCCAGTAGTTCTAACTTTTTACAGCTTATGCTGAACGCTTGTTGAATAAGAGAATTCTGGATGTCTTCTTTTTGACGACAGGCGTGAAAAGATGAGGAGGGGTGCGCCCCCTTCCCCACTCTTTTTCTTTAAAAATCATTTCAGGAGGAAATGTCCATGAATACAATAAGTACGATTGGTAAGACAATGGCAACGGATGGCCAAAATGTCTACAGTTCTTTCTCAGCAAAAACTACTCCAAAAGTTGAAGTAGAAACGCCTATGCCAACAACGGCAGCCGAGGTTCTCCAGAACATGGAGCAGACACAGGCTGACATCGAGGCTTCGGCAAAGGAATTGCAGAGACTGTCGGACATGGTTACAGGACACAAGCTTCATTTCAATGTAAACAATGAATTGAACAAGATTGTTGTTACTGTAGTTAATGCATCAACAAACGAAGTAATTCGTCAGATTCCATCAGAAGATGTACAGAGGATTCAGGCACGCATGAAGCATGCCATCGGCGTACTCTTTGACGAAATGATATAAGGGAAACCTCAAAAAAAACTGAGGTTTTTAGAGGTATCCATATAAAGTGGCAGACGGACTCAACATACCCGGCGTAAGCGACAAGTACAAGACAAATGATCTCGTAAAAGCCCTAATGGATGTAGAAAGGGTTCCACTCAAGCGCGAAGAAGAAAAGGTTGAAACCTTCAAGAATCAGCAGGATGCGTGGCGCGGAATGAACCAGAAAATGTCTACACTAAGGGACAGCTGCAAAACTTTATATTCATTCGAAAATCCGTTCAACAACAAACTTACCAGTTCATCAGACGAAGCAGCGGTTACTGTGGATGCTGGGAGGGAGGCTGAATACGGCTCATTCAAGCTTGAAGTCATTCAGCCTGCAGCAACAGACCGTTTTTTAAGCGCAGACATTGATTCCGATTACAATGTAAAGGAAGGCCAGTACACATTCCAGGTCGGCGAAAAGACCGTGGACTTCAAGTGGAAAGGCGGCAAGCTTGGCGACTTTGTAAATGCACTCAACAAGCGAGGCGGAGAAACAATAAAGGCAAGCCTCATCGGAGTAAGCTCAGACAAAAAATCCCTCCTCATAGAAAGCCTTAAGACAGGCGAAGAAAACCGTCTTGTATTCAAGAACAAGGCTTTGGATTTTGCAAAGGAAATAGACATGATCGGGGAAGCAAAGTCGGAGAAAAAAACTTTTGCCGTATCCCAGGACAAACTATATACACCAGAGAAAAAAGTTGAATTTTCACAGGCTGGAATCCCTGAGATATCCAGAGACCGCGTTACATCAAAAGGCAACGAAATCACCGTTGGACCTCGCGGCGGTTATGAAATTGACATTCCTGCGGACGAAAAAAGCCGCAAATCAGGAAAAATAGAATTCTCCTTCAAGGAAAAGGATGTAAGGGACATTACTCCAAAGCCGGGAAAAACTGCAGTGGCAGAATCTGAGGATTTCCTTGACCTGCCTACACCAGGCATGATCGAATACGAAGGAATCACCGTATACAACAACCTTAGTGAATCTACCCTTCCTCCACCACAGGACACTGAAAAAGAACGCGCACCTGCCGAATCCGCAGCCGCACCATCTGCAATCTCAAGCAACAGGTATTTCTACATTAAGGATTCAAGGGGCAACGAAACGCCTCTTTCAGACAAGAACATCAGGACTGCAAAAAGCGGAAAGACAACCGTGAGCATAAACCTCAAGGACTACCCTGATGCAAGGTATCTTGTTGTGCGCAACGAGAAGACTGGAAAAGAACTTTCCATGACATCGCCAGTGCTTTACAGCGATTCCAATGTGACTGGAATCCAGCCAAAGCATGCCATTTCCACCGCACAGGATGCAACAATCAAATACGAAGGGATCACAATGACCCGTCCGTCAAACGACATTGATGATGTGGTTCCTCACCTCACCCTTCACATCCACGACAAGACCGACAGGCCTGCAACAATCAAGATTGACCCTGACACTGAAAGTGCAAAGGACGCAATCATCACTTTCGTTGGAAAATACAATCAGGCCATTGCAGAAATGAACATTCTTTCCCAGAACAAACCTGAACTTATCAGCGAACTGGACTACCTTTCTTCAGACGAACAGGACAAGATGAAGGAAAGGCTTGGAATGTTCCAGGGAGAAATGTCCCTTACAAGCGGAAAATCCCAGATGCAGCAGATTGTGTCGGGTACATATAAATACGATGCAAACTCAACTATCACCCTTCTTGCCCAGCTTGGAGTTTCAACTAATGCAAGCGGAAACGCAGGCGGCGGTTACAGACCGTCACAGATGCGCGGATACCTTGAAGTAGACGAAAAGAAACTTGATGCTGCCCTTGCCGAAGACATCAACCAGATAAAGAACCTCTTTGGCTATGACAGCGACGGAGACCTTATCGTGGACAACGGGATCGGATACAGGCTGGACAAGCAGCTTACCTCCTGGGTTCAGTCAGGTGGAGTCATTTCAACAAAGACAAGTTCCCTTGAAACCCAGATCAAGTCTTCAAACCAGAAGATCACAAGGCTTCAGACCCAGCTGGACAGAAAGGAAGCGGAACTCAAGAGAAAGTATGCCCAGATGGAAGGCTCCCTTGGAAGTCTTGAAAGCCAGCAGAATTCCCTCCAGAATTTCGCAAACCAGAATCAGAGAAAATAGTTTTTTCCTCAAAACCTCCTCAAAAATGCCGATAATATAGTGCATATCCCTGATTGTTTTTTTTAGGGACAGGCAATCATAATTTGCTTATTGGAGACTACCAATGGAATTCTATGTTAACGGTGAAAAAATCGACATCACCCTTGAAAACGAAAAGACTATCAGCGATGTACTCAAATCCTTTGAAGAAGAAGCTGCAAAAAACGACGCAACAACCATTGGCATTAAAATTAATGGGGAATCTGTTCCAGCAGAGAACTTTGAAAAGGTGGTTGCCCAGGAAATCAAGGACGACACAAAAATCGAGCTCAATGTTCTTTCAAAGGGAAACCTTATAGACAGGCTTGCAACATCAAAGGCCCGTTTTGACGAACTTTCAGTCAAGATGTCTGATGTTCCTGTTGCCCTTCAGAGCGGAAAGGACAAGGAGGCAAACACCCTCATAGCAGTTCTTGCAGATGCCATCGACGAATTCTGCCACACGGCAACTCTCTGCGCGCTTTTCCCTGACCTATACAATTCCCTTGTAATCGACGGAAAAAGCATCACGGATTTCTTTGAAGAATTTGCGCCTATCATTGCGGACTTCGAACAGTCCCTTGAATCAAAGGATACTGTAACTTCAGGCGACCTTTGCGAATATGAAATCGCTCCTAGACTTACTTCCATTGCAACTTCAATCGGGGCAATACTGGGTAACTAACCCTTGGAGATCCTATGGTAGAAACAGGTTCACTTCTTGATGCTAGAAGCGTAAGTTTTCTCTATGTCTTTATAGGCATTGTTGTTTCAGTGCTTGCATTTGCTGCAATTGCGGCAGTATTCATTTACAGATTCATCGCAAGAACCCATACAAAAGAATGGCTTGAAGCACAGAAAAACAGGGAAACTAAGCTCAAGGACATTGATTATGTAGCAAAAGAAGCAGGACTTTCGCAGCTTGAAAAAATCCGCCTTTGGCACATTTGCCGCCGCTACAAGGCAAGAAACATACGATTCCTTTACCGTTCCGTAGATGAACTGAACGACATGTTCAAGGAAGAATATGTAAGGATGACCACAAAGCAGACAAGAAACGACGAAAAGATCGCCATATTCTTTTCCCTCAGGTTCAAGCTTGAAAACGCGCACAACAGAAAGCTGACAGCCTCTTCCACAAGGGGTATCAAGCAGGACCAGACGATCACTTTCTACGACAGGAACAATTCACCATGGCAGATTAAGGTCGTGAAGGTAATCGAATCAGGTTTCTATGTTGAACTTCCAGAAGTTATAGACACAGAAGGAAAAAAACCTAATCCTTTGGAAAAGGTAAAGATCACCTTCACCTTCCCTTCGGGACAGGCTTTCAATGTAATAACAAGGGCGGTTCGTTACGAAAGGTTCCCTGATTCAGAAAAGGAATACCTGCTTCTTGCAAACAGCACCCACATCAAACCCGTTGTAAGGCGCGGTGCAAAACGCATGAATGTTGATGAAGAAGTTACTTTTGCAGCAATAAAAAACATCGGTTCAAAAGATAAGCCTATTCTTGAAGTTCAGCAGAAGAGGTATCCGGGCACAATGAAGGATATTTCGGCTACAGGATGCAAGATTTTCTGCGCCCTTCCAATCACCAAGGGGCAGATGCTGGACATTAAGTTCAATATCCCTGGAAAAGAAATGGACTATGAGGCTCAGGGCAGAATCGTTGCCACAAGGGTAATGCCTGACAGGAAAACTTTTGTTCTCCATGTTCAGTACATCAACATAGAACAGTTTGTAAAAAATGATATTTATTCCGTAATTTACGGTTATTCTTGATTTTATGGGTTATAATTGAAGTATGAAGGTATTGGAATTACATTCTATTACGAAAGAAGACGGATACATTTACTATATTCACCACTATAAAGCTACGGCAAAGATTGAATTCCTTGTTAGCCACATTGAAATTCCAATCAGCTTCACTGTAGAAATGAATCCATTGGGAATAAGAAATGTTGACCTTGATCCTCTTCCAAGAAATGTCGACTATCCGGTAATTCCTCTGAACAAAGCCCTCAAGGAATTCATAGACATTATGGCAAGGGACGGAAAACTTCCTGAAACTTGATTTCCCGCCCACATGACTAAATTGAACAACAGGTCCATATCGGTTATACTTCCGGTATGGATTTTTTATTTCATACCTCAACATCGGAAGAAACCATTGCTTTGGGACGCAAGATTGGATCCCTTCTTAAGGCTGGCGATGTCATTGCAATGACAGGTACCCTTGCCGCAGGAAAAACTACAATTACAAAGGGAATTGCAGAATCCCTTGGAGTTTCCGATAACATTACAAGCCCTACTTTCTGCCTTATCAGTGAATACGACGGAACAAAAATGCCCCTCTACCACATGGATGTGTACAGGCTTGAAGGCGCAGAGGATTTTGTAAACCTTGGAGTTGAGGACATGCTCTACGGAAACGGAGTTTGCATAATCGAATGGAGTGAAAAAGTTCAGTCTGAACTTCCAAAGAAAACCATCTTCATGAAGATTACTCCTTCAGAAGACGGAACCAGAACAATTGAAATCAAAAACTGGAACAACGGAAACATAGAGGCATAACATGAACGCACTGGCAATTGACTGCGCAGTTTCAAAAATGACTGTTGCTGCAAAGAAGGATAAAAGCATTGTAAAAGTTACCTACGACATCGGAATCAAGCAGTCTGAAAAGCTTTTGCCTGCCATTGATTTTGTAATGAAAGAAGCAGGACTTACACCTGCAGAACTTGACTATACCTGCACAACCCTTGGACCTGGAACCTTTACGGGACTCAGATTGGGATTGAGCGCGCTCAAGGCATTGAACCTGGCAAACGGAACTCCAGTCTACGGCATTCCTTCCCTTGATGCCTATGCACATCCCTATTCAACCGCAGTGGAAACTGTACTTTCCGTAATTGAAGCAAAGGAAGACGAATTCTTCTATGCCTTCTATCTTCGCGGAGAAAAACTGAGGGAAGAAGAAGACAAGGAAATCGAGGAAATCCTCAAGCAGATTGATGCGGAATCCTGCGTAATGGTTTGCGGGCCAGGGGCTAAAACCTTCACTGACAGAACTTCGGAAATAACTCCTTTGTATTCGGTTCATTCTTTCAATCCACAGGGAGACTGCACTGAAAGCCTTTTTGAAATGACTGAAAAAATGATTGCCGACAAAGTTCAGCCTATGGAAGATTACGACGGTCCACTTTATGTAAGGAAGTCTGAGGCAGAAATCGTCCTTGAACAGAAACAGGCTGGAAAATAAAGGATTTGAACAGATTGCTGATTCAAGTCCAGCAAAAAAAATCGGGCTGAATCCAGCCCGAACCATCATTTGAAAATCTTCTTAAGAGCGTCTACATCAATATTGTTTGCGGCAGTATTCTCTGACTGAATTGCCGTAAACACTTCCTGACGGTAAACCTTTACGCTGTTTGGAGCTTCAACTCCGATTTTTACCTGATCACCCTTCACATCGATTATGGTAAGTACAATGTCATTTCCGATGCAGATTTTCTGATCTATTTTTCTTGAAAGGATGAGCATTATTTTGCCTCCTTCCTTCTTAATGCTTCAATGATGTTGTGCTTTGTTGTGTATTTTGAACCGTCAAGAATTGCCTGCATGCAGAGGTGATTCTTTTTGTTGATGATGAGTGGTCCCTGGAAATTTGCAGTAACCGGACCACCGTCACCAGGAACAGTAACGATTGTAAATACAGTTACATCAGCAGGATCCTTGATGCCAATGCGGAGAAGTTCCGAATCGTCAATGTCCGCTTCATAATCGTCTGCAATGATGAACGGGTCGATGAGAAGGAATGCAAGATTAGAATCCTGCAAAGACTGGAACCAGATCAAAGGTTCATATTCACTGTCAACCAGTGCAAAATCAGTATATTCTTCAAATCCAAAAAGTCCGGAAGGAATGCTGATGAGCCTGTCCTCCCCAACTTCAACTGTTCCCATTGTTTTTGTTTTTACCTGCATTTTTTATACCCTATTATCTCATGTAGTTAAGCAAGGTGCTCTGGTACATTTTACCTGCATTGCTCATTGTTGCCTGATTTACATATTCCATCATCTTAAGGTCTGTAATTGCCTTAGTAATGTCAATGTCCCCTTCACGGCTTACAAGCTGAGTTACATTCACTTCAGTTGTCTGGTTGCGCTGGATGTTATTCATTGCGCGTTCATAGTCGCTTCCGCTTTTTGCAAGGCGGGTTGTAAGGTTGTTGATTCCGCTGTCCAAAGTTCCAAGTACACGGCTACCGATTGCTTCATGATCACCCTTGAGCATTGCATCGCGGAGTGAGATAACGGCATCAAAGAGAGAGCCGCCTGAAACCTTTACGCTTTCACCAACATTATATGGTGGGAACTGTGAAGAGTCCTTGATCATTCCCATGTCGGCAAGTGCCGAACCTGTTTTATCTTCAAGCCAGATCTGATGGCTGTCTGTTGTTATAAGATTGAGGCCGCTTGTTACAGGATCGATGGATGCCTTTATTGCCACCCCACTGTCATTGATTTTTGCTGCAACTGCAAAGATGTTGTCACCGCTCTTGATTGCAATGTCCACGCCGTCAACAACGATTGTAGAATCTTCAAGGGCCTGCCATGCGCTAAGGTCTCTCTGTCCCAAAAGCTGCTGTGGTTCTGCCCAGAAAGTCTTGTTGCCGCTGTTGTCCACAGTAAGGTATGCATTTTCATCCACTTCGATTCTGTTTGTTCCAACATTACCCTGGTAGTTCACCTTTTCAATGAGTTCTTCATTTGAACCAGGGATGTTACCCATGATAACATCGAATGCAGTTCCCTTTGTACGGGTGCCTGCAAACAGAGTGTTTCCGTCTGGACCAACTGCATTTGCATTCTGAATGATTTCCTTTAGGAGTTCATTAACTTCTACAGCCATGTTCTTAAGGTCTTCGTTTGTATTTGTTCCTGTTGCACCGTTTACAGCAAGTTCACGAACGCGCTGCATGATCTGAAGGTTCTGGTTGATGTAGCCTTCGCGAACATTGTACTGGTCTGCAAGAGTCTGCGCATTCTTTTCAAACTGCTCTACACGGCCAAGGTATGACTGGTAGCGAACAAGGTGTCCTGCAGCAATAGGATCGTCACGAAGCTGTCCGATTCTTGACTGTGAACCGATCTGCCTGTTAGCGATTGCCTGGCGAACTTCCTGCTTCCTGAGCTGGTACTGTGTATCTGTATTGTTGAACTGTGAACTGATTCTATGCATTTTTTACTCCTGTACTTTCTAAAGGTTAAAGGCATCTCTAAATACTATGTTTTTAGAGATGCTGTCAAATCAAATTAAACGCCAAGGCGGTTGATCAATGTATCAAGAAGTTCATCCTGAACTGTGATGAACTTTGCAGCAACATTGTAACCGTGCTGGAACTTGATGATGTCTGCAAGTTCTTCATCGATGTTTACGCCGCTGATTGAATCACGGAGGTCGCGGAGGTCGCCCATGATTTTATTCTGAGTTGCAAGCTGATTCTGTGCCTGCTCGCCCCTTAACCCAACGCTGGTTATTGTCTCGGCAAAATAGTCATCGAAAGTCCTTTCAGAACCGATCATCACCTTTGTATTTCTGATTGCTGCCATTTCAACTGCAGCACGGCCGTCACTTGCTTCTGCATATCCCTTAGAATTAGCAAAACCAGCGGCAACGCTTGCAACATCGTTTTCAATGATTCTGTTAACTGCAACATAAGCTGCAGGATCAAGAATCGGGCTTACAGAGAATGCTGCATTTGCAAGAACATCAACTGCATCAGCCTGATTAAAGTCGAATGCATTTTCTGCACCGCTTCCGCTCAAGATTCCAGAATAACCTGTAAGGAACATTCCGCTGTCTTCAACATGACGGATAGCAAAGTCTGGATTGCTCATCTGTGCTGCTGGAGTTGCCTTAAGTACAAGTCTATTGTTGCGGTCAAGGTATGCCTTAACTTCACCGTTGCTGTCGTTGATTCTATTGATAACTTCTTCAACTGTATCTGTTGCATTGTAAGAGACAGTAATGTTTCCTTCTGCACCGTTGAATGTCATTGTTCCTGAAAGTCCGACCTGTTCCTGTGGACGCAATGCATTTGTACCTGTGATGCGGAAAATGTATGAGCGGTCTTCCACTCCATCACCATCGCTGTCGTAGTTACCGTGTGCGTTTTCTACAAAATTATGCTGAACGAAGAAATCGATTCCTGTTGTGTTGTTCTTGCCAACCCCGTTGCGGTGAACATCGTTTACAAGGTCTGCAAAGTTCAATGTCATTGTGTTCAATGTCTGCATTTCGCCACGAAGGTCCTTGTCGCGGAGTTCAACCAAAGCACCGAGCGTACCGCCGTGGAATTCAGCATCAAGTTTTGTATCAGTCCAAACGAGTTTTCCATAACCGTGGTTGTCGATCTGTCCCACTGTTGCAATCTGGCGGGCAAGATCACCCTGAACGATTACCTGACCGTCTGTATGAATCATGAATTCATCCGGATCTCTTGAAGTTACGGTTACATTGATGAGGCCTGCAAGTTTTTCCACGAGAAGGTCGCGGCGGTCGTAAAGGTCGTTAGGATTGTCCCCCATTCCTTCAACACGAACAATTTCATTGTTGCATGCTGCAATCTGGCGGGCAAGATCGTTAACCTGCTTTACAGTTGCTTCGATGTCACCGTTAACCTGGTCGGCGATTCCGCGCAATCCCTTGTACTGCTGCTGGATTGAGTTTGCAAGAGTCTGTCCACGAACAACTACAGCCTGGCGGGCAGCATCGCTTTCAGGATATGTAGAAAGTTCCTGCCATGCAGACCAGTACTTGTCCATGTTAGTTCTTACTGAAATGTCGTTTGGTTCGTTGTAGATTGATTCAATCATCGAATAGTACTTGTCGCGGGTTTCCCAGTAAGTTTCAACATTTGTACCGTCTACGATGCGGGATTCAAGGAGTTCATCGCGGATTCGTTCAATGCTTTCAACATCAGTACCCTGACCGATCTGACCTGGAACCATGGCGCGTTCAAGATCTGGACGATAAATAGGTTCGAAGGATTTTACTACAACACGCTGGCGGCTGTAGCCTTCTGTATCAGCATTTGAAATGTTGTGACCGGCAGTCTGAATCTGAGTTTCATGAGCCATCAAGCTTCTTTTTCCGATTTCAATTCCTGCAAATGAACTAGCCATTTTTATCTCCTTGTATCCTAACTCTTGTCTTCTCTATTAATTAAACGCTTCTGTTGATCACGATGCTCTGAGCGTAATTCTTTCTCATCGTACCGTTAGAAGAATAGATGTCGTTGCGCTGCTGTGAAATGCAGTTGTCCATTACTTCCGAAATGAAAGCCTTTGTTGCATTTACATATCTTGCAAGGGCATCGTTTTCAATCTTGCTCTTGGAAAGCTTGCTCTTAACACGGAGGAATACATCCTTTACTTCCGGCCTGAAATAAATGTCGTCGGATACGGAAGCAATTTTGTCGCGGAAATCATCTACCTTTGAAAACTCACCGCCAAGTTCGTTGATGTTCATGACATACTGTTCAAGGCCTTCCCAGCTGCGCTTTACAACGCATTCATGGATGCGGTTCTGTTCGTTGAGCATGGAATCAAGGATTCTTTCCTGTTCGTTGAGTACACTGATAAGTTCCATTTCTTTATCTTCTGCCATGATAATCTCCGTAAAAATAGATATTCCCTTAGAATTTCGGATTTCCAGAGGAGAAGTTTAGTTTTTTTTACGGAAATTCCATTGTAATTATAGAAAAAACAGAGTTTTCCCGCCATTAAACCGAAAGTTTTCAAGCCTGCCCCTGCAGGCTTGGGGCGAAAGTTAGGAAAATGAAAAATTACTAAAAAACAGAGCTTTCGCCCCTTGACTATAATCCTCAATTTATATAAAGTATCCATCATAAATTGCATGGTGCCTGTAGTTCAGGGGTAGAGCGCCAGATTGTGGATCTGGTTGTCGTGGGTTCAAATCCC
>JAUNCR010000165.1 GCA_030526505.1 Spirochaetales bacterium | reverse complement strand
TTTTGGCTGATGGATATTCCCTGTATGGATCAAAATCAGTAATCAATGGATAGAAATAGCGTCTTCCAAGAATGTTGTTGTCCTTAAGTTTCTGGTAAAGTTCATCACGGCTCATTCCGTAAACCGCTTCATCAATGAAGATTGGGAAATAGGAATAGTTGTGCCTGATGCCTTCCATATCATCAAAGAAACGAATGCCCTTCACATCCTTCAATACGTTCTTATATTTTTCTGATGTCTGCCTGCGGCTTTCAATGGCAGCATCAACCTGCCTAAGGTTAAGCAAACCAAAGGCAGAACGGATTTCATCCATTTTTGAGTTGATGCCAGGAGCCTCAACGGTGATTTCCCCTGTAAAACCAAAGTTTTTAAGCTGATCGATTTTCTTTTTCATTTCTGCAGAACGGCATATCAAGGCACCGCCTTCAACAGTATTGAAGACTTTTGTGGCATGGAAACTCAAGGTTGAAATATCACCGTATTCAAGGATGGACTTTCCGTTGATTTTCACACCAAAGGCATGGGCTGCATCATACACCACCTTAAGGTTATGCTTTTCCGCAATCTTCTGGATCTTATCCACATCACATGGATTACCATAAACATGTACCGGCATGATGGCTACGGTCTTTTCTGTAATTGCTTCTTCTATTTTATCGGGATTAATGTTTCCAGTGACAGGATCAACATCGACAAAAACCGGAGTAAGTCCGTTCCACCAGATGGAATGAGTTGTTGCAACAAAGCTGTATGGAGTTGTAATCACTTCCCCCTGACGAAGATTCAAGGCCTGCAAAGCCGTAATCAAAGGCAAGGTACCGTTTGTAAAAAGCGAAAGATATTCTACGCCAAGATATTCTGCAAGTTCCTTTTCAAGCTGCTTGTGGTATTCCCCGTTATTTGTAAGCCACTTTCTGTTCCAGATGTCTTCAAGAGATTTTTCAAATTCTTTAAGATCTGGTAAAAGCGGCGAAGTTACTGTAATCATTTTTTCTAAGCTCATTGTTGTACCTTCTTTTCTGATGATACTGAATATAGTGTATTTATTTTCCTGTTGAATTTAAGGACGAATAGATTTTCAAAAACATAGGATGCAGTCAAGGTAATGACAATCGCAAAAGGCAACCCCATCAAAGAAATCAAAATTTCATTAACTTCATAAACCTTTACAATTTTATTGATTACGCGAAGTAAAAATTCAATTACAACAAGGTGCAGTATGTAAAAGGAATACGAATATTTCGCCATTTTTACAACACCTTTCAACTCAAAAACGCGTTGCAAGGCATTCAGCTGAGAGACAGAAAGGAAAACTAGAAAAGCACCTATAAAATGCCAGAACATTGAAGACAAATTAGATTCAACAGGCAAAATGAAAAACCTGTAATAATTATCAGGCTTTACTCCACTTGGATAGGCCCCAAAGAAAATCCCCAACAGAAGCAGAATTGTAAAAACAATGGTTCTGTGCTTGATTTCAATGTCTTCCATCTCTTTTACAAGGAAGAACAACAGTGCGCCATTAAAACATGAAGCAAAGAGCATGCCAGTTATTGTTTTCTGCATTACCAAAATGAAAACGACCAATGCAGACAGACGAATCATTTTTCTTGTTGAAAAATTGAAACTGCAAACGGAAAACAAGGATACGGCAAAACCACCTAAAAAAATGATGTTGAGCATCCAGAAATGATTTCCATAGTCACCGTTTCCATAGAAAAGAATCTTAAAAAGTCCGCACTTCAAGGCATTAAAGAAAGTATTTGAATCAAATGCTAACGCAGAGAGAATAAAACTTCCAATCCACATTAACAAGCAGAAAACAAGAAGTGGGAAAGCAAGTTTCATGTATCTTTTAAATGCAAATGGAAGGAATTTTTCAAGATTATCCTGCATTCTGCAAATCTGAAAAGCCGTAACATAACCTGTAATCAAGATGTAAAGGTGAACATAGAAATTTCCCGTCATAAAAAAAGACAATACGCTTTGAGAGAAAAAAGTATCAATACCATTGCAAAGGCTTTCTTTTGCACTTC
>JAUNCR010000076.1 GCA_030526505.1 Spirochaetales bacterium | reverse complement strand
GGTCTCCCTCAATTCATCCCTGTCATCCTCATCGGGTTTCAAATCAGCTTTTGTAAAAACAGGAATCAAAGTAGTCGTCTTTTGTCTGAGGTTTTTAATTTTAGCAACTTCTGCACTTCCACCAAACTTTGTTACCGGATTCATCCAAAACGTGTGAGTTGCTTTACTGATATATTCATCGATGATATCTTCACTGCAAGCATAAGGAGATTCATAACCAGGACAATCCACAATGGTAACCTCAGCCTCACATAACAATGCCAAATTCACATTTTCATTTTTTAATTGTGCAATATCATATTCAAGTTCGATATGGTGAAATGAAGCACACTGACCAATGGCACCGGTCGGCCCATCTATCATTTTCATTAGGGTATTGAAATCATATTCTGTTTCTGTGGCAGTTCCATCTTTCTTTATTGCTCTTCCTACATGACCTGTTCCATCATTTTTAAAACGTAATTCAGTACAAACAGAAGTACATGGTTTCGATGCAGTAGGAAGTATGTCCTCACCTAAAATTGCATTTACAAAAGAAGATTTTCCAGACGAATAAGGCCCTATAAATAGAAGCATCTGTTTTGCACCTAAATCATCCTTTATGGAACGAATTTTTTCTGACCATTTTTCTCTGTTTATGGAATGGATTTCTTCCCTAATATTAGTAAGTCTTAACATTTCACTGTTAATCTTGTGGATTGAATCCTTCAAAACTTCAATTTTCTTTTTGTCGCTCTCTTTTTCTGTCATTTTTGTAGGCCCCCTTTATATTTATCTAATAGGAATCGAAACGGTATTCCACTTTTTCCCGTGTTCATTTAATTCAGTACATTTTTGATCTGCTTCTGATTTACTTGCGTAAAATAAACCATAATCCTGCATAATGTCACCAGAGCAGTCACATTGATAACACACTGCAAAAATTTCCGTTTTTCCAGTTAATGAAAAATCTACTTCTTTATCTTCTATGACACAGGATAGGTCAGATGATTTCTTTATATCAACCAAGGATTTTTCTGAATCAGAACAAACAGAAGGTTGTTTGATGTTGTTTGTTTTAATTTCGTAGAGTACATACATAGTAAATTTATAATTTCCTTTGATTCCCACTATTTTAGTACTCCCAATTATATACTACTATATTAGCACTGTCAAAATTTTAGTACTAATATAGTGGTATCATTTAATTTATGGGTTTTAGAGAAAGACTTAGGGATCAGATTGATTTTCTTGGACTTCTTGACAAGGAAGTTGCGGACAAGGCAGGTATCTCAAAACGGGCCATAGATAGCTATGTGGGCAACAGGGGTTGCATTCCTAGTGCCGAAGTTGCCGTTAAGCTTGCACAAGTTCTTGAAACTTCCGTTGAATATCTTGTGACAGGTAAAACATCTGAACCTACACCCACACCTCCAGAATTGCAGCACCTGCAGCAGTTCGATTCAAAGGAAGAAAAAAAACTCATAAAGGCTTTCTCTAAATTATCTTCCAGAGACAAGGGAACCATAGTCTCCCTTGCTGAACATCTGGCCGCCGCAAAATAGAAATCCTTCTATGCTGGTAAACCTACAACATTCCCGTCTCATGTAGTAAGAATTTTATAAAAAAGTTTTTAACAAACTGCATGTTTTTGTTTTTTTTCGATTAATAAATATATGACAGCTTTGTCACAAATTTATTGGCGGAGAAAAACATGGCACTATTCAACAGGACATACAAGGATTCAGTTTTCGTGGATCTTTTTAAGCGCAAGGAAAATTTCCTCAGTCTTTACAATTCAATTCATAAAACAAATTTGAAGCTGGAAGACACGCAGATGGAACTGAAAGAAATTCCACAGTCGGTATACAAAACTTTCAACAACGATGTAAGCATGCTGGTAAACGGCAGGCTGATTGTCATGGTCGAGCACCAGTCTACAATCAACGAGAACATGCCTCTCAGGTTCCTTGAATATCTAGTCAAACTGTACAATGCGATGATTCCATCCAGAGCGCGGTATCAAAATAAAGTCTATAAAATTCCAACGCCAGAATTCTACGTATTTTACAATGGGCTTAAATCATACCCACTGGAAACCTCACTTTACCTAAGCAACTCATTTCTTGAAAAGATTGAATGTCCACCACTGGAGCTGACTGTAAAAGTGTTCAACATCGGACCAAATGCAGGCAAAAATAATTCGGCAGAATCATTATCCTCAGATTTTATGCAGATCAAATCGCAATTGCAGAATTTTCAAGACTGTGATATTTTAAAACAGTACGTTGGTTTTGTTGAGTGCATAAGGGAATTGGCCGTTCCAAATGATCTTGATTCATACAGGCTTGCTATTGAAACCGCAATTTCCAAAGGCTATCTACCTGAATACCTGAAAACTCATTCCATAGAGGTGGTGAATATGTTTCTTGCAGAGTACGATTACGACGAAGATATCGCAGTAAAAAAGGAAGAAGCTTTCAACGAAGGTAAAGAAGCAGGAATCCTACAATCAGCATTAGCAGGTGCAGTTCTTCTCGTGACAAAATACAATCAGACGCCAGAAACCGCCGCCGCAGATTTTGGGATTCCCCTGAATGAACTTGAAGAAGTTTTAAGAAAAACAGGTAAGACAGAAATCTGAACTACAGGAACAGCTTTACATTTCGGCCACAATATGTTTGTCACACAGGTCCTATTTTAGTTTCTTTACCATTTTCTTCACATGAATTTCCCATTCATCAACCAGTTGTTTAGGTGCCAATGGTCTTGCGTTACAGCCAAAGCCGAGTATCAGTTTTAAAAATGGATACAGCTGATTGCCCCTGAAAGAAAGAATTATGCTGCCGTCCTTCTGTTCTTCAATTTTTTGATTGTCGCCCCATTTTCTGTCACGGATGAATCCACATGCTTCATCATAAAACTGAGCCTTGAATTCAACTGACTTTTTTGTTTCACCGCTAAATGCACCAAAAGCACCAGAGGAATGCATTTTAAAATCCGCATCAGGAGGAACTATAAAATTATCCTTTGAGAGTTTTATATTGCTCATCCTTGGAATTTGGAAAAGCCTAAATGCTTTTTTTGAAAGATCCCAGCACCACAAATACCAGGTTCCGTTTGAAAACACTGCCTGATACGGCTGAACTCTGCGCTGTATCTTTTCAGTTTTCCAGATTCCGCTGTAATCGAATTTGATGATTATGTTTTCCTTTAATGCTTTTCCAATTATATTCCAGTTTTTTTCCGAAATATCGATTCTACAGTCATCAAGAAAAACATATTTGTTGTGTGTCCATTCCAGGTCGGTATAGTCTGAGAATCTGTTCTCTGCATTCCACTTTACTTCATTTGGATTTTTTATCGTACTTTTCTGAATTGTATCAAGAACTTTTTTTGCACTTTCATAGACTGGCGTTCCTTTAAGATTGCTTACCATATTCTGGAGAATTGAAACGGCAAACATTTCCTGTCCCGTGGTAAAAACCGTTGGCAGCCTATAGGTTCTATCGGTATAATAAAATCCTTTTGATTTTGGCTCTCTTTTAATTGGCGCATTCAGTTCTAATTTCATGAGTTCAATTGCCCTGTAGATTGTGGCGCGACTTCCAAGTTCTTCACGATCTTCCATCAACTCTTCAATTGTTGGATAGCAGCCGCTTGCTATAAGTTCATCGATTCTGAGAATCCTTCTGTATACCGCAAATTCACCATTACCTTTCTTTTCTTTATTCATACGCGCCTCGCAATTTTCTGCTGACATTATACATCATATCGATTTTCATCAAAAAGAGCCCCAGCCTAGGACTGGAGCAATTATAATCCCAAAATTTCCCAATTTAATTTTCTAATTTTTTATCATTGCAATGCTATGTCATATGTTTCCTCCTTTCAAGTGATATATAATCAGTCAACTGATTCTTCTTTTTAGTACCGTCAGGTGTAAATGTTTAACCTGGGTGCAATATAAAGTTTTTTCGTCTCACCAAATGAGAAATTTATTTTTTACGAAAATTTTTTCTATAAAATTCTGTCTCATTCCATGAGACTAAAATTTTGTATTTTTTTGCACAATATTATCGGGCTTTATGCCCAAGGAGAATTTACATGAAACAGATGATGTATGGACCTAAGAAAATGGGTAATTGGATGGATGATGAACGCAAGCGCAGTTTCGATGACCGTTCATCAAGACCTGCTGTTGTTTCACGGGAGATTCCACTTGGAACTTCCCATGATTTCTATCTGACTTCTGACATCGTGGATTCAACACAGTACGATGAATGGATCCATATCTGTGCTGAATCCCGTCAATGCGACATGATTGAAGTTCACATCAACTGTTACGGCGGAAGCCTTGATACGGCAATCCAGATTCACGACATGCTCATGGCAGCCAAGGCAGATGTTTATGTCAGCATAGAAGGTGCCTGTTGTTCAGGTGCAAGTCTCATTGCCATGGCTGGAGACCGCATACGAGTTCTTCCCAACAGCTACATGATGATTCATTCCTGGACAGGCGGAACCTACGGAAAATTTGGAAATGTCATTGAGAACACCGAGTTCCAGAAAAAATGGTTCGCCGATGTCATGATCCGCAACTACAGCGAATTTCTTTCAAAGGCTGAAATCAAGGAAGTCCTCGATGGCAAGGATATCTATATGGATGCAGAAGAAATGAGATCCCGTTTCAAAGTCCGTGACTCAAAGCGCGAGGAAAGAGCAAAAGCTCGAGAAAAGCAGATTGAGGATGCCAAAGCCAAGGTCATGAAAATCCTTGAACCAAAGGGCCTTACAATAGAAGATTTGATGTAAATAGATTTTACATCAAGCATACAACAAAAAAAAGCCACCAGAAAATCTGATGGCTTTATGAATTCATAAAGAAAACAACAACATCCGACAGTTTTGATTTACAAAATTGTCGTCACAAAAATTGACAACAGGCCAATTTTTATTTATGTTCTTCGTCCCATGCCTGGGCAATGGAAAGTACCTTTGCCTCGCTGAACATTGGACCTGCAAACTGGATTCCAACTGGCATGCCGTCCTTGTTCTTTCCTGCAGGAACAGAAATTGATGTGATGCGTGCAAGGTTTACGAATACTGTGTAAAGGTCGCTCAGGTACATTTCAAGAGGATCGTCCACTTTCTGACCAAGCTTGAATGCAGCAGTTGGACACGTAGGGCAAAGGATGAGGTCGTAGCTTTCATAAAGCTTTGCAACTTCCTTCTGGATGCGTGCGCGAACACTCATTCCCTTCTTGTATGTTGTTCCCGAGAACTGTTCAGAAAGAACGTAGTTGCCGATGATGATGCGGCGCTTTACTTCTGGTCCAAATCCGTTTGAACGGGTTTCAACGTAAAGTTCATCGTATCCCTTCCCAGCGTCAACTCTGTTTCCGTAGCGGATTCCGTCAAAGCGGCTCAAGTTTGATGCTGCTTCTGAAAGGGCGATTACATAGTATGAAGCAATTGATGCGTCAAGAATTGGAAGGTCAACGATTTCAATCTTTGCTCCTTTCTTTTCAAACCATGCTTTTGTGTCTTCAAAAACTTTTGCAACATCGGCATCAAGACCCTTTGCTTCTGCAAACTGCTTTGGAACTGCAATCTTGAGTGAAGAGAAATCCTTGTATGCTTCAAGGTTCTTGAGGCTATCCTTGTTTGGGAGGTCAGCGGATGTATCGTCGTAGAAGTCTTCTCCGCTCATTGCGTAAAGCGGAAGTGCAATGTCCTTTGGTGTATGACCGAGGATACCGACCTGATCCAAAGATGAACCGTAGGCAACGATACCCCAGCGTGAAAGTACGCCGTAAGTTGTCTTGAGACCGTAGATTCCACAGTAAGAAGCTGGAAGGCGAACTGAACCACCAGTTTCCGTTCCAAGACCAAAGACTGCCTGGTTTGCGGCAACGGCTGCGGCACTACCACCTGAAGAACCGCCTGAAACATATTCGCGGTTTACAGGATTGCGTGTTGGTCCGTAGCTTGAATATTCAGTTGAAGAACCCATGGCAAATTCATCCTGATTACAGCGGCCAAGAGGAATTGCTCCAGACTTTTCAAGGCGGTCGATTACTGTTGCATTGTATGGAGCAACATAGCCGTCAAGAATTTTTGAACCGCAAGTAAGCTTGTGTCCGCGAACGCTTGTGTTGTCCTTTACTGCAAAAGGAACGCCAAGAAGAGGCTTGTCTTCAAAAAGCTTGTCCAATGTTCCAGCTGCCTTTGCTTCCGCAATTTCCTTGTCTGCAGCTTCTGCCTTTGTAACTGCATCCTCAAACATTTCAAGGAAAGCATTGAGTGGCAAAGAAGACTTTTTGTCTTCTTCGTAAACTGCCATAAGTTCTTTTACAAGAGCGGCAGAAGTTGTTTCACCGTTCTTAAGTTTATTTACTGTTTCGTTAATTGTCATAGTTGTTTCCTATAAAATCCTAGCCCCGATTGTAGTGGCAGCGAAGCTGTTGCGCCAGCAATGAAACCACGGAAAGCGGGTTTAGCAAAAACGCACGCTCCATCCAATTATGAATTGTGCATTGCGAATTATGAATTACTCAAGCACCCTCGCCCAATACTTTTGGAACTTCGAAATATCCGTCCTTGAAGTTAGGCTCGTTGATCTTCTTTGTGTCGTGCATTTCAAGGCCAGCAACAATATCATCGCCGCGAAGCTGTTCCGCAGTTGTTGTTGGATATGCGTCATATGGGTTTTCACTGTCATCGTATTTTGAAAGGATGTCAAAGTATCCAACGATGTCATCAACCTGTTTCTTTAAGGTTTCCATGTCTGTGCTTTCAGGAGAAAGTCTTGAAAGATACAAAAGATTTTCCAAAGTAGTTTCGTCTACTGTACGCTTTGTTTCACTCATAGCAAACAATTATATAGAAAATAGTTTAATTATTCAATTTAAGGGGTTTAGTAGTTATATAAAAAACTGCTCCCGGCAAGAACCGCGGGTGCCGTTCCGGGTTGGGCGATTTCTTTTTCAAGCCCTTAATCCATAACTTTCATCTTATGCATGAATACTTATCGACTGCCCAAATGTCACTGCACCCGCAAACCTTGCCAGTTTTTTAGCACCTCTTGAAAGCCCCTTGCTTTGGTAATTCTTATTTTCTAAATAATTTCCAGGCTTCCACGAAAAGGTTGTTTAGGCAAGTCACATAAAAAGCGCTCCCGGCAAGAACCGCGGGTGCCGTTTAGCAGGAACTTCTGTTAACGATGTTTGCAGGGAGCATGATACGGATGGCGTCGTCGTCCTGACCGCAAGTATTATTTACGATCATTTCTACGGCACGATAACCCATGTTTTTTTTCTGAACGTTCATGGTTGTAAGCGGTGGATTTGTATACTCTGCAATTTCAATGTTATCCATTCCAATTACGGCAACTTCTTCCGGAACCGAAACTTTCCTCCTGTTCAAAACAGAAAGAACCCCGACGGCAACTTCATCAGAGCCACAGACAATGGCACGAGGATATTTTCCACCTTCAGGAATTTTCCCGATGGCATCTGCACCTCCAGGCATATTGAAAGCTTCTGCCATAAAGAAATACGAAGGATCAGCATTAAGGCCATGGAGGGAAAGAACCTGTCGCACACCTTCTACCCGTTCATCATTCTGACCGATGTAAACAATATCCCTGTAGCCTTCACGGAAAAGACATTCGGTTGCCTTGCTTGCAGTTTCACGGCGATCGAACATTACGCTGCTCAAACCGTCAAACTGACATTCAATGCAGACGATTTTCTTCATTCTTTTCTTCATCTTCTCAATGATTGAAATGTCATCGTCAGTTTTCATTGCCTGGTCAACAGCCAAAAGAATGAGTCCGCCGATTTCTTCTTCGTGAATCAATGTGTTGAAAAGAACAGGATCCTTAAGGTCCTCAAAAAATCTTATGAAACTTATATGGTAGTTCTGTTCATGGGCGGCAGTATGAATGCCACTTAAAATTTCAGAATAATATGGACGGAGAAAAACATCGGCATTGCAAAGGATTACGCCGATTTTATTTGAAGCAAAAGCAACATCCCCCTGCTGAAGCGCCTGGGCAGCCTTGTTTGGTCTGTACCCAAGTTTTTCAATAGCGTCAAGAATGCGCTGTCTTGTTTCAGGAGCAACAGAACGATCCGTGTTTCCGCAGATAACATAGCTGACCATGCTGCGGGTAACGCCCGCTTCTTTTGCAACATCATTCTGTGTAACGTTAGACTTCATGGCAAAAGTTTAGCACATGGAAATAAAAAAAACAAATCGTGTTGATAAAATGTTGATTGAATGTAAATACAAAAGATGTGCCCGCATAAGGGGTTTGCTCAATTACCTGACATATCAGCCCTGATAACCTCAAGCGCCGGCATATAATTGTAAACCGGAATCAGTATTTTCTTTTCTTCCTTAAAATATACGATTTCATTTTCATCGATTCTATCAATCTTGCCATAAGTATATGTCAGGGCTCTTTGATCTTTCATTGTCCTATAATCGGTTTTAGAAGGCTCAAAGAATCCTGTAAAATTGTATTTTTCCATGTCCGTCTTTAGAAGTTCCTGAACCTTCAATTTGAACGAATGGATTTCGTCGATGACCTGCTCATAAACTGACAGCCGGTGCACAATGGATTTTGAATTCTTCAGCAGATACAAGGTCTGAAGGTCCGAAATATATAAAGAAGAATCCGGATCATGCAGATAATACTGCGCACCAGATTTCCCATCGATTATGTTAAGCTGATTGTAAGTAGAATTTTTCTTATCTATATGCAAAACACAACTGAATCTTGAACAAAAGGATAATTTAACTTCTATATAATCGTCACATTCAGTTCTGTTTTGAGGCAAGGAAAAATCCCTCGCAAATCCAAGGTCGCTGGAATCGTGATCACCTCTGTCTTTAAAAGTATTTTCCTTCAACTGTTTTTTATCTATGAAGGCAAACTTTTTCAACAGATGAAGGAAATACAAATATGGACCTGCATTGTCATTGAAAAATTCCCTTCCCATAAATTTAAAGCATTCAATTTCTTCATCGCTAATTATGCCTGATTTCATTGCACATCCTTCCCCATTAATATTCTTTCGTTAAAATATCAGCTGACAATTTTTCAACCAGGGATTCAACACTTTCTGGCTTTTCAACTTTACAAACCTTTGTCTGCTGTTCAATGGATTCAATAACAGGTTTCAAATCATCAAACAGATTTTCCAGTTTCTGATTCAGTTCAGATTCTTTTTCAGCCAACTTTTTCAGAACGGTTTCTTTTTTCTGTTCTGTCGGACTTTTATCCAGCTGTTTATATTCAGATTCTGAAAAATGCTGTTTTATAAGATAATCCATTTTTTTCTGCAAATTCACCTGCACCATTTTCAAACTTTTTTCTTTGCTTTTAAGTTCTTCTTCTGCTGCAATTTTATCTGCCTGCGCTGTTGTAAAAGCATTCCTCATAATATCCCTAAGGTTTTCCGGCAGTCCATCGATTTTGGATTGACTCATTTGTGAAGAAATATACTCATCAAGTTTCTGAATTGTATTTTTTTCCTCCGCTATGGATTCCGTGATGATTTGAATTTTCTGTTCTGAATTTTTGAGAAGTTCACGGCTGTCAGCAATGATTTTAAGTTCTCGACGGATTGGCAAGGCATCCTTTTCAAGAAGCACTTTCGCTTTTTTCTTTGGGTCACGAATCAGGTCGAATTTCAATTCTGAAGGATTGATTTCTTCAACATTGATTTTGTCGCCCTTATATTCAAAGATTGCATCAATTCGTGTAGCCTTTTCATCGTGCTTCTGATAAATCAAAGACTCGATGGAATTGTACATCAGAGGATAAACGACATGAACTTTCTTCTGCCTGTTGCCCTGTCGCCACAAACGGCCTTCCACCTGAATCGGTTCAGTCGGATTCCAGCCAAGCATTGTGTTGTAAAGAACTAGGGAATTTCCATTCAAGTCCACACCTTCGCTTATTGATTCAGAGCCGATGAGAATTTTAAGGCAATCATCTGGATCATTGAATCTGTCAGTTATGGTCTCTTTGTCTTCATCGGAAGTGGAAGAATTAACTAAAGCAATTGCGTCGGACTTTATCCCACGACTGACAAAATACTTTTTTATTTCCGAAGATTCTTTTACTCCGCGAGGCATGTAGATTATCTGGCCGCAAAGAGGCTTTTCCTTGTAAACATTTAAAACCGTACTGCAAACCGCAGTCAACTTTGGAGATTCTTCCACGATTTTTGAAACTGGCGGAATTTTTAAGTTTTTGGATAAATATTCCATTTTGGTTTTTGGATTAAGCAGCGCCGGAGAAATCATGCACATACGCATGTTATTCATTGCGATGAAAATATCTCCAAGAGTCGCACCAATCTCAAGGCGTTTAATCTCATAATCGTAGATTTTTTGCTGCAGCGGAGTCATTTCAATTTTTTTAACATAGGTGATTTTTTCCGGACGGAGAATATTCGCTTCGTCAGCATTCACCTTGTCTATGTAATTTCTGATTATGTTCTGAAGCGCATAAAGAGAACGGAAATTTTTCATAACGGTTTTCTTTTCAACTTTTCCCGTTCTTGCAACAGACCATTCGATTTTGATTTCTGCAAACTCATTTAGGAATTCATTGATTGTAGAAAATCCTAAATTCTGAATTTGCTTTCCACCAACAAATCGCAGCATTGAATAGATTTCAAAAGGTGAATTTGTGAAAGGCGTCGCAGTAAGAAAAAATACATTCTTCTCGTTGTTGTGGTGATGAACATATTCCGTCAAGGCAAACATTTTCAATGCGCGGACACTAGGCTCCCCAAAACTCAAATTTGAAAATTCAGAATAAGTTCTGTTGGACACAGTTTTCTTGAAGAGATTTTTATAACGGTGAGCTTCATCCACCACAAGAAGATCGAATCCCAGATCTTCAAAATAAAGAAACTTATTATCTGTCTTGAATTCTTCAGTCAAAATTTCCGGCGGAGAAAACATTTCGTACATCTTTCTTTCGGAAATGAGATATTCAAATCTTTTTTCCAGCTGTTCAAAACTCTTGTCGCGGAAATACAATTTTTCAAGCGCTTCTGTTGTACAAATGGAAATTGATTTTTCTGGGATCAGTTCAGCCTGTGAAAAATCTGACTTTGTTTCCTCAAAATTATTAAAATCAACTTTCCTTAAAAGTTCAGAAATTTTATCATCTTGTTTCTTGCATAGGCCAGCGATGATTTCAGAATTAAGGTTGAAAAGTTCATTCACCTGAATTTGCGGAAAAAGTTCCTTTGTATCGTGAACCCATTTTGAATAGACCGCATTGGGAACGACAATCAAAGGCCGCTTGCAGTTTCCATGCTGAATCTGATAAACGGCACTTACAATTCCTGTGGCTGTTTTTCCTACTCCTACATCATAAGCCAGAAGTCCGTTGCCTTTAGAGCACAAAAATGCAACGCCCTTTTTCTGCTGCTCGTGAAGAACAAATTCTTTGTCATCAAGTTTTCCGGAAAAACCTTCAACCTTGCAGTCAAAATTTTCGTAATCTACTGAATCAAAAGAATTAAAGCGGCTGTTCCATTTCTTTTCGATTTCGTCTTTTTTACAATCCGAGATTCCTTCGTGAATAAATCTGTCCCATAGTGACTCCGCTGTAGTCATTCTTAAAATGCGAAGTTCTTCAATCTGCCCCTCTGTCATTCCCATCTGTCTTTGCATAGGAATTCCGCAGCAATATTCAACAATGTCACACCAACGAATTTCTTCTGGAATGTCCGATTTGTTCAAAGGTGAAGTCATCAAGTCAATTTCAGACTTAATATCTTCAGAATCACCTGCCACCCATTCAAAAAACTGATTCTTCAAATGCCAGATTTCATCAGTCAGTACGGAATGAACAGAAAAGTGGATCTCATCCATAGCCTTAAAAGAAACGGGTTTTTCCAAAGTCAAACTCTCCTAATGTTGTTTATGTAAATATAATAAGTAAAGACAAATCGGCAACTTTAAAAACAAAAAGGGTCCCATTACAGGAGTCCTTACACGATTGTTACTTTTCTTTACATACTTTTCAAAATATTCACCAGATATTCTGCCTGTTCATCAAAGCCTTCCAGTATGGGAATATAGAAATTCATTCTGTTATGACATGTAAATCCAAAATATTCTTTTGGGAAATCTACCTCACAAAGAATACACTCTTTTGAATATATAGGATTTGACAGATGGATTTTATAATGGCTGCTTTGTGGAAGAAGTTTTTCAAGGTCCCTGTACCTTTGCTCAAGAGCCGCTGATGTCGCCCGTTCCTTGAACTTCTTTATTTTATCCTGTTTTAAAACCGTTTCATCATACTGTGGGACAATCAGTTTTTTATCCTTGAAACCATCTGCAGGAAATTTTACCTTCATCGGATCTTCAAAAACCAGCGTGCAATCACAATCAGAAAAACAATTGTTACTTATTTCTTTAAGAGTGGCTGGAAACCTGATGATGCCTTCCTGAGCCCAGAAGGAATAAGAGGCGGCTTTTTCCACTCCAGATGGAACTCTTATCTCCCTTGATTCCCCATCCGTGGTTCCATAATAAGTTTTTCCATCTTTAGAAAGAATTGAAGAACCAGATAACTTAAAGGAACTATGTTTTGAAATAACCAGTCTGCTTATATTCCAGAACATCTTTGGAGAAGTATGCTGAATTTCCTTATGCATAAATACAGTCAGCTTGGGGCAATTTACAATGGACTTATTTGCTATTTCCGTAAGCCCCTGAGGAAAACGCACTTTAGTCAGATTGGGACAGTTTTCAATTCCATTTCTATAAAATCTTTTAACTGTATCAGGAAGATAAAGCTCCTTTAAAAAATCCAGATTTCTGAAAGAAAAAGGCGGCTGGTATCCAACATCAATGATTTTACCTTCAGCAGAAATGATGCCTCTTAAATCCAGAGAATAAAAAATCCCCAAACATTCAAGGCAATCACAGATTTTGAATATATTCTTTATTTTTCCTTCAAGCTTAATATACGCAACCGTTGAATCATCTTCACCACGGAGAGAATACACAAAATTATACAACTGGCTTTCAGTGCCTTTAAACATTTTCATTTTATGGCAACCTCCGTTCTAAATTTTCAGGAAACAACTTTTCCCCGTTTTGTTCATCCATTCATGGTGATTGTCCCAGTCCTTTTCACTTGGACAAACCCATAAGAACCTT
>JAUNCR010000003.1:61299-64202 GCA_030526505.1 Spirochaetales bacterium | reverse complement strand
TTGAAATCACTATTAATTTATATAGTCCTCATTCATCCTGCAGTATTTTCGCAGAATTATATAGAAACCTATGAAGTTGCTGACTTCATGAACAAGCCTTACCTGCCGCAGCAGTACACGCCCTATGCAGATGAAGAAATAGAGCGCGAAGCAGAAATGGTTGCAGCCGCCAACGGACACGCATCCCGTGAAAATGCAACGACAACATCTTCCAGCTTTGTAAACTGGACAAAGGAATCCTTCATTTCCGATGTTTCTCTTGATGTTGAAAAGGCAGGAATCCCCATGCCAAGCGGAAAGGCCACATCCGTAAAGAAAATCGAAATGGACCTTCCAATCCTCATTAAGGATCCGTTGCTTTCCCTCTATGTGGACAATTCGAAAACCTTGAACGATCTTGTTCTTGACGGAACAATTACTTTGGAAAATGTCACCAGAATCGTGGACAGGTCCCGCAAAACCCCATCATTTTTTGCAGCAGGAGGAAGCACCCTTCTTACAAAGCACACCATCGACCTGAAGGACATTTCTTCATCGCTTGTAAAGCATGCAAAGCCATACACGCAGGCACAGCCAATCGACAGCATTTCTTCCCGCAAATACACTGGTATTGTCCTTGATGCAAGGGGGACAATGCCAGTACAGGGAGAATTTTCAAGCAGCCATGTTTACCCATGCCTCTTCCCTAAGATTTGGAATGAAGACATGGATCTGGTTTACGAAAAGAACATGGTTGTTCCTGAAACAGCTAAGAAAGAAGGTATCGTTCACTACTCAAGCAGCGATTTGATTGAAGATTACAACGGAAGGGTTGGAAAGGATCCTCTCTGGATTTCCGTAAAGAAAGTATACGGAATCAACAGATGCGACCCTGTGATTTCAAGGGAAGATTACCTTCGCATTGCATCGGTAAAGGAAAACCTTGAACTCCTTAAGAACGGAAAGGTTGTACTCCTTTTGGACAAAGACCTTCTTGAACATAAGGTTGAAGCACCAAACAAGGACAAGAACTACTACATTACATATCACCGCCTTAAGAGATACTTCCTTGAAAAGAAAGTTCCTGACATTGGGCTTGCAGACATTCCTACAGGAATCCAGATTACAATGGACAACCTTAGGTTCGTTGCAGACTCTGCAGAACTTCTTGAAAGCGAAAAGAGCCGCATTGCAATCATTGCAGAATCCCTAAAGAGGGCAACGGCAGGCGGAGACTACAGCATCCTTGTTGAAGGACACACTGCAGATGTGAACAAGCCTACAGGCCAGATGAACCTTTCTGTTGAAAGAGCACAGTCAATCGTAAACGCTTTGGTTGACAGTGGCCTGAACAAAAAACTCTTTACATTCAAGGGATACGGCGGAACAAAGCCTGCGGCAACAAACAGCACTGCGGAAGGCCGTGCAAAGAACAGGCGCGTAGAAATCATCATCATGCCAAAGGGCAGTTACCTTATGACAAAGTAGAGTGCTGCGCACTCTAGCAAGAATTGTTTTGTCCGCGTCCGCGTACATTTTGCTTTGCAAAAACAACAATTCTTGCATTTGAATGGGGAAAAATTAAGGCTGAGTTGCAAGGACAATTGCACCTTCGACAATGGCTTCGTGTTCCTTTGGAGCGATGCGGGCATACAGAGTATCCACTGTATCCCCTGGCATTACGGGAACTTTTTTCTGCACGATGATTTTTCCCGTATCGCAGCCACCGTCCACATAGTGAACCGTACAGCCGCTTTCCTTTTCGCCGGCGGCAAGAACAGCTTCGTGAACATTGTGTCCCCACATTCCCACTCCGCCGAATTTTGGAAGCAATGCAGGATGAAGGTTAATGATCCTGTTGCTATATTCATCAATTATTTTTCCTGTAAGTACCGAAAGATATCCTGCAAGGACAATCCCTTCGACGCCACGGGCCTTGCATTCTTCAAGGATTGCATCTGAAACCGCAATGTTCTTTTCTTCGCGGGTAGATTCCTGAGCCTTTTCCTTTCCAAGAACTGCAAAAGGACTCTTTATGACGCAGTCGATTCCGGCATTCTTTGCCCGTTCAATGCTGTAGGCGGTTTTTGTGCTGGAAATGACAACATCGATTTCGTAAGGACAGTCTGCATGAGACTTCTGGTAATCGATGAGGGCCTGAAGGTTTGTTCCTCCGCCTGAAACCAATACTGCAATTTTTTTCATAAAATAATCCTTCCTAAAATATTTGGTGAAGCAACGATTACAATTTAACCCTGAAAGAGAGTGCTCCGCTGAAAACTTTTTCATCTCCGGCATGGGCAAGGTCTGCCATGACAATTACAGTTGTCTGGAAAACGATGAAATTCAAACCGCAACCGGCATAAAGCTGTGTCTGAATGTTTCCGAAATCAAATCCGTCCGATGAACTTGAACCGCTGTCATGCAATGCAGGACCAAGATTCCATTCCCAGTCAATTTCATGAGACGAAACCATAAACCTAGTTCCGGCAAATGGTGTGGCAATGATAAGCTTCTTGGAAACCTGAACCGTAGCGTAGAGGGACTGGATTCCCACATCGTATTTTACGCCAGAACCTTTTTTGCTGTACTCAAAGTTCATCCCGTTATAAAGGTAGCCGAAGCCAACGGAAAGGCCTGGGCGGGCAAGTCCATCTTCAAGAATAGCGTATCTCAAATCAACACCAAAAGTAGTGAAATCCAAGGGAAATGTCCTTAAGGTTAAGGTTTGGTGTCTTAAGGAAAAGAAGGCCAACATCAAACGGAAGAATTGCACCGCCAACCCTTACATCCATGGAAGCTGAAGGAAGATACAATGTTTTGTTCACGCCGTCAGCACTAAGGCCCAGTTCATTGAAAACATTGAAAAGAGCCGATGTGTCGGCTTTAATAAGGCTTGCATTAACACCGCCGCCAAAATGTGG
>JAUNCR010000003.1:44837-61230 GCA_030526505.1 Spirochaetales bacterium | reverse complement strand
AAAAACCTTACCGATGAAAGCGTCGGCATAGATGCTCTGCATTCCTGTTACCTGTGGGAGCGCAGAAGCAAGTGATGAACCAAGATCTTCAAAATCCTTGCTGATCTTCAACTTGTTTGGACTTGCAAAAACAGAAGCTGCAAATGCCAGTGAAACGAAACAAACAAAAATACTCTTCTTCATAAATAACCTTTCTCCTAAATAAATTAATAGAATCACCCCATAAAAGAATACCCCGCCGGTTTGCAGCGAGGTATGTCTCTTAAGGTTAAAAGTGAACAGGAAAAACCTAGTCGATGAACTGTGTCATTTCCTTGGAACCCTTGAAGTCTCCCTTGATTTCCTTGTCTGTGTGTCCAACATAACCGATTTCATAGGCGATCATGTCTTCGATTCCAGCCTTGTGGTACTTCTTTGCGTTCTTGTTGAACATCTTGAGGATTGCTTCTGCATCCTTCTTGTTTACTGCAAGAACAAGACCGATACCCATGTTGAATGTGTTGAACATGCGCTTTGGATCTGCACCCTTATTCACGAGGATGTCAAAGATTTCAGGAACCTGCCAGCTGTCCTTCTTGATCATAGAGCAAAGCTGCTTCTTGCCCTTTGCTGCATGCTGGTACATGCGAGGGAGGTTTTCGTAGAATCCGCCGCCTGTAACATGAACCATACCGTGGATGCTGCCAGGGAACTTCTTGATGACTTCCATAACTGGCTTAACATAGATGCGTGTTGGTGTAAGGAGAACATCACCGATCTTCTTTTCCTTTCCGCCGATCTTTACCTTTTCATCAAAGTTCTTAACAAGTTTTCTGATGAGTGAATATCCGTTTGAGTGTGGACCTGTTGAAGAAAGACCGATGAGAACATCGCCTTCCTTGATCTTCTTTCCGTCGATAACATCAGCCTTGTCTACAACGCCAACGCCGAAACCAGCAAGGTCATATTTTCCGTCATCGTAGAAACCAGGCATTTCTGCTGTTTCACCGCCGAGGAGTGCACAACCAGTTTCAAGACATCCGTCTGTAACGCCCTTAACGAGTTCGCCTGCAACCTTTGAGTCAAGCTTGCCGCAAGCAATGTAGTCAAGGAAGAAGTTTGTCTGAACGCCTGAACAAAGGATGTCGTTAACGCTCATGGCAACGCAGTCGATTCCAACTGTGTCATACTTTTTCATCTGGAAAGCAATGTCGAGCTTTGTACCAACACCGTCAGTTCCGCTTACCATGATAGGGTTTTTCATTCCCTTTGGAATTGCAAACATACCGTTGAATGCACCAAGTTCTGTAAGCTGACCTGGGATACGGGCACGCTGTGACTGAACCTTGTACTTGTCTACAGCCTTGTAGCCTTCGTTAACATCAACACCGGCATTCTTGTAATCAACAACCTTTGCCATGGAATACTCCTCAATAAAATAAGTGAATTGGATTTGTAAAAGATAACATAATGAATTGTAAATTACAATTCAATACCTTCTCCGCCGTTAGCTTCTGCATCTGCAGTCATCTTAGCGCGGAATTCAACAAGCTTTGCCTTGATTTCAGGATACTTGATGGCAAGAATCTGTGCTGCAAGATAACCAGCATTCTTTGCATTGCCGATTCCAACTGTAGCAACAGGAATCTGTGGTGGCATCATTACGATTGAAAGGAGTGCATCCATACCTGCAAGACCGTTTGACTTTCCAGGGTTGATGCATTCAAGAGGAACGCCTACAACAGGGAGAACTGTGCGGCTTGCAATGACGCCAGGGAGTGCAGCAGAAAGACCAGCACCTGCGATGATCACTTCGCAGCCGTCTTCTTCAACCTTCTTGATTGTCTTTACAAGGAGGTCACCTGCCCTGTGTGCAGAAATAACATAAGCCTTATAGTCAATGCCGAAGTCCTTGAGAACATCAGCAGCCTTCTTCATTGTGTCCATGTCGGACTTGGAACCTAAAAATATTGCAACTTTCATGGGAATAAGATACCACAATTTTAATGAGATTATCTATATGGATGAAGCAACAAAATAAAAGGGCGGGTCCCAGCGACGGTACAAAAAGCAATGGATACCTCCCGCTTCACTTTCGTAAAGCGCTGTGCCTTTATGGCGGGCCCCTCCTTACTTTTTGTACCTGCGTCCCACCCAACCTTTTGGAGTGCTTCATCCATATAGATATGCTTTCTTGCTTTCTTATCCCCTATTTTCAACCGGGGATGGATGAAGCAGCTGATGAAAAAGGCGGGTCCCAGCTACGGTACAAAAAGCAATGGATACCTCCCGCTTCATTTTCGTAAACGCTGAGTCTGCTATCTTTATGCAAAATTTACATAGTGCGCGTATTGATTTTTTACAACAAAACAATAAATCACATTTTACGGAGTCTTAAAAATGGCGGAAACGAGGTTCGGACCAAACTGCGTTTCGCGACGCTAGGCTGTATCTGAGGGTTTACCCGAAGCTTTAAAACATGGCGAAGGGAGCGCCCTAGCAGGCTTGGTTCGGTTCTCGAGGGGAGCCATTTTTAAGGCATTTATACAACATGATTGATTGTTTATTTTCTATAAAAGTATCATAATACGCGCACTATGTATAAACCAGAGTTACTTAACACATTGAAAGGATACTCGGGCGCCGCTTTTGCAAAGGACGCTATTGCAGGTATCATCGTCGGAATCGTGGCCCTTCCACTTTCCATTGCTTTTGCTATTGCTTCAGGCTGCAGTCCTGAAACAGGTCTTTACACTGCCATCATCGCAGGTTTCTGTATCGCAGCATTCGGCGGAACAAGATGTCAGATCGGCGGTCCTACAGGTGCATTCACCGTAATCATCTACGCAATCGTAAACAATCCGCAGCTTGGAGTTGGCGGTCTTGCAACAGCTACTGTAATTGCAGGCATAATGCTCATTCTCCTTGGTGCATTCAAACTTGGCGGTCTTGTAAAATTCATTCCATATACAATCGTCGTTGGATTTACAGCAGGTATCGCAGTTACAATTGCCAGCGGTCAGATCGGAGATTTCTTTGGTCTTGCCCCAATCACAGCAGCAAACCCTGTAATGATTCTTGGTGAAAAGTTCGAAAAGATGCCTGGTGAATTCCACCAGAAGATGATCGCCTACTCTCAGATTTTCAACACAATCGATGCATACACAACAGTAATGGCAATCCTTTCCCTCGTTGCCCTTTTCATGTGGCCAAAGGTAACAAAGAAGATTCCTGGTTCCCTCATCGTAATCGTTCTTGCTACAGTGATCCACATCATCCTTAACAGGACTTGCGGACTTGAAACAACACTCATCGGAGACAGATACAAGATTCCATCAAGCTTGCCTTCACCAAAGGCTCCAGACTTCAGCTTCATGACAATCAAGACTGTTTTCCCGACAGCAATTTCAATCGCAGTTCTTGCAGCCATCGAATCTCTTCTTTCTGCAGTTGTTGCAGACGGTATGATCGGTGCAAAGCATGACTCAAACAACGAACGTATCGGACAGGGAATTGCAAACCTTGCTTCTCCTTTGTTCGGCGGACTTCCAGCAACAGGTGCCATTGCCCGTACAGCTACAAACATCAACAACGGAGGACGCACTCCAGTAGCTGGAATCATCCACGCAATCGTTCTTCTTTTGATCATGATCTTCTTCGGAAAGTATGTTGAATACATTCCAATGGCTGCCCTCGCCGCAGTTTTGATTCAGGTTGCATGGAACATGGCTGGCATTCCTTCAATCCGCAAGCTTTTGAAAGGACAGAAGTCAGACATTACAGTTCTTACAGCAACATTCCTCATCACTGTTTTTGTAGACCTTACATACGCAATCGGTGTAGGCCTCATCATCGCAGCCTTCTTCTTCATCAAGAAGATCATCGACCTTTCTGAAGTTGAAACAGGAAACACAACAATCGTTACAGGAATCAGGGGAGACGGAAGCACAGAAACAATCGACCTTCCACAGGGCGTTTTGGTTTACGAAATCGAAGGTTCCCTCTTCTTTGGTACAGTAAGAAAATTCGAATATGCAATCGAACGCGCAGGATCTGACTGCAAGGCCTTGATCTTCCGCATGAGAAACCTGATTTATCTTGATGCCGGTGGAATCCAGGCTCTTGAACAGGCAAAGGCTGCTTGCGACAGAAAGGGAATTACAATCATTTTGAGCGGAATCCATACACAGCCTTTCATGCTCTGTGAAAAATCAGGCATGTCTGATAAACTTGGCCGTGATAACATCTGTGCAAACATCAACGCTGCTCTTGCCCGTGCAAAAGAAGTAATTGAAAAATAATTTGGAGTAATGATATGAAACTTACATGTGGTATCGTTGGACTTCCTAATGTCGGAAAGTCAACTATTTTTAGCGCACTCACAAAGGCTCCTGCAGAAGCTGCAAACTATCCTTTCTGCACTATTGATCCAAATGTCGGTATCGTAGACCTTCCTGATGAACGCCTTGATTTCATGTGCTCCATTTTCGAGCCAAAGAAGAAGATTCCTGCAACAGTAGACTTCGTTGACATTGCAGGCCTCATCAAGGGTGCAAGCCAGGGCGAAGGTCTTGGAAACAAGTTCCTTGCAAACATCCGTGAAACAGCCGTCATCGCTCATGTTGTCCGCTGCTTTGACAATCCGGACATCCAGCATGTTCGCGAAGATGCAAAGACAGACGCTCAAAACGATCCATAAAGCTACATCATTAAAATCGACTTTGAACTTGCCCAGGATTACCTTTATACAATCAACAAGCACGCAGACAAAGTTGCAAAGCAGATTCGCGCACTTGTAAAGGATGAAGAAAAGCGACTTGCTCCATACTTCAGCGCCGTAGAAAAAATCAAGCCTCTTCTTGAAGACGGAAAATGCGCCCGCATGGCAGACCTTACAGACGAAGAAAAGGCAGCAGTTTACGAGCTTCACCTTTTGACAATCAAGCCACAGGTTTATGTCTGCAACATCGATGAAGACACAATCGACAGCGGTACAAACAACTATGTTGAAACAGTAAAGAAGTTTGCTGCGGAACAGAAGTCGGAAGTCATCGTAATCTGCGGTAAGTTTGAATCTGACCTTTCAGACATCACTGATGAAAATGACCGCAAGGAATTCATGGATTCAGTTGGCCTTAAGGAATCAGGACTTACAGTTCTTGCCCGCACGGTTTACCACCTTATGGGACTCCGCACATTCTTTACAGGCGGTACCGATGAATGCCGCGCATGGACAATCCACGCAGGCGACAAGGCTCCACAGGCTGCAGGCGTAATCCATACAGACTTTGAAAAGGGATTCATCAAGGCTGAAGCTTATACAGTTGATGATCTTCGCGAATACAAGTCGGAAGCTGCAATCAAGGCAGCCGGTAAATACCGTCAGGAAGGAAAGGAATATGTAGTTCAGGACGGCGACGTTCTTTTCTTCAAGTTCAACGTTTAAGGCAACATAAGGTCGTCATTGTGATGGCGTAAGCCCGAAGCAATCCATATGTCGGCAAGCAAAGGCATGCGTGGATTGCCGCGTCGCCAAGCACCTCGCGATGACGGAACAATTATCAAAATTCTTCCTTACATTCAAAGGTCACCTTCTCCCCTGTTGCAGGGTGCGGGAAGGTGATTTTTTTTGCATGCAGCATCAATCTTTCGCCAGGCCTGCAATGTCCATACAAGGTGTCGCCGATGATAGGCATTCCAAAACCGTGGCTGTCGGCAGAAACAAGGCGCAGCTGGTGGGTTCTTCCCGTGTGGGGAATGTACTGGATCCTTGTGGCATCGGTCCTTGTGCCGTCGGGGGCAACATATTTTTCAACACCAAGAATATTCCATTCGGTGACGGCTTTCTTTCCGTTTACATCATCCCAAATCTGGTGAGGCCGGTTATCAACATCAAGCCTGAAGTAAAGTTCATTCTGTCCGTGCTGAGGCACACCTTTTTTTGCAAGGACTCCATCCAGTAAAGCCACATATTCTTTCTGGACATCACCGCGTTCAAAGGCCATGTTCATTGCCCTGTGGGCTTCTTTAGTAAATGCCAGTACCATTATTCCGCTGGTTTCCATATCAAGACGATGGACGGCAGGCTGCTTTATTTCAACGGCATCTCCATAAATCGTGCGAAATCTTTTTTCAATGGAGTCTTCCTTTTCAGGACCACGACCTGGAACGCTTAAAAGACCGCTCTGTTTGTTCACAACGCAGATATGTCCGTCACGATAAAGAATGTTAAGGCCAAGCATTTCAGGAAGAATCAGACCGCACCTTTCATCGCATGGACCATAAACCTGTCCTGACTTTTTCGTTTCGCTGTCATTACCATAATAGACTTCGCATAAACTGAAAGGAACGATTCTATGGGCATGGCAATAGTCCAGAAGTTTTGGAGCGCAGCAGTCTCCGGTTCCGGTAGGCGGGAGTTTCCCCCTGTTTGTTACGGAGCAGATTTCCTTGAGGGATTTTATTTTTCCATCAAAGCAATGAAAAGAATAAAGGTCATGCACTCTTGAAAGGGATTCTGTCGTAAGTTTTTCCCGCTGCTTTTTCAATTCATCCTTTCGGGCAGGATCAGTTTCATTATTTATCCTATCCGTAAGACTATGTATTTCTTCGTCATTTGCGGCAAGGGCAAGATTTATTTTCTCAGTCGGAACAATGGGTTCAACAAACAATCCACCAAGAAGATTTTCAGGATCAGATATTTTCCTTGCGTTTCCGGAAACCGTGTATAGAAATTTTTCCTCACCGGCTTCGTTTTTTCCGTAGCAGGCACCGATCATGATTCCATTGGAAATGCGGTCACTGCTTATGCGTCCAGTATATTCAAGGTAGACCTTTTCTTCCTTCAGAAGTGAAATTATTTTTTTACAGGCATCAAACGCTATTGCCTCATCAAATGGCGGAAACATGTTTTGTATTGTAATGAAAAACTGATATAATCACCACATGACAAGCAACATTTCCATAGAAGAACTTTCCCAGTGCGGCAGTCCATATAAAATATATCAGGACAAAAGTGCATTCTGTTTTGGCATCGATGCGGTGCTTCTTGCAGACTACGCCAAAGGAATGCGTGGGAATAGAATCTGCGACTTATGCACGGGGAACGGAATCATTCCTATCTTGCTTGCCGGGAAAATTTCGGCTCAGGAAATTCACGGACTTGAACTTCAGAAAGACATTGCGGACCTTGCCAGGGAAAGCGTAAGGCTTAACAATCTTGAGGACAGAATAAAAATCTTTGACGGAAACCTTAAAAAGGCGACGGAGATTTTTGAAAAGAACACCTATGATGCCGTAACGGTCAACCCACCCTATATGAAGCCTAATTCAGAAACCAGGGAAACCCCAAAATCCATTGCAAGGCAGGAAATCCATTGCAATCTTGAAGATGTTATAAAAGCCTCTGCAGGCCTCCTTAAATCAAACGGAAAGTTTTTCATGATACACAGGCCAAACAGGCTCGGAGAAATCTTTATTCTTCTTGAAAAATATAATCTTGGCGCAAGAAGGATTAGACTGGTTCAGCCTAAGGAAAACGAAAAACCTACAATGTTTCTTCTGGAAGCAGAAAAATGCCTTCATCCGGAACTCATTGTGGAACCGGTCCTAAAAATATATTCGGAACCTGGAATCTATTCGGCTGAAACCAAGGAAATATACGGAAGGGAATAAAAAGACTATCTTCGGAAATAGTGTTGCTATACTAAATGCGGTGGCAAGTCCTTCGACATGTTCAGGAACCACCTGCCGAAACTACCGCGTGCTTAATAGACTGCGTTTGATTTAGACACAAGACCATAGGCAGTTGCGTATGGGCACAGCATAGCAATCAATAGACACAGCAGATTAAATCTTGATTAATACTGATTTACTTTGACACCATCAACAAACCAGTCCATGTACCAAAGGTCATGGAACCTTAATTCCATCCCTTCCTCAAGTTTTTCTTCCTGATTATTGCCATAGATTGGACCGGCAAAAACATTCAGTTCACCGGAAATGATTTTTCTTGCTGCTTCCGCAACAGCCTGTTTAGTACCTGGAACACACTGCTTTGAAAGCTCGCTCAATCCTACGGTTCCAGACGAAAGGCCTTCCCAGTAAAAACGAGATTCCCAGTTTCCTTCAAGATACCTTTGGACTTCATCAAGAACAAAAACTTCCCAGTTGCAGCATACTGTCGTAAGATAGGAATCAGGGGCCATCTCAGGAACAGGTAGATTATTGCAGATTACAAAGGCACCCTTTTCCTTAGCAACCTTATAAAGGCTGGAATCATTTAGCTGCTGAGTCAGAATATCACAGCCAAGTATCAGAAGTTCTTCCGTCCTGTATTCTATTTCATTTAAATTGTTCAAGGCATTTGTCCATCGAACATATACGCTTGCATCTGGATTCACGGACTTTACGCCCAGAGTAAAGGCATTTATATCCCTGATGCAGGCAGGGGTAGCTTCGGCAGCAACATAACCTATTTTATTTGCATTAGTCTTTAGCCCAGCAACTATTCCTGCAAGATACCTTGCTTCATAAGTTCTTCCGGAATAGCATGAAAGGTTTCTCTTTACATTGTCACCATAGCACTGTGCAAACTTTACCTCAGGAAATTTAGCGGCAACGAGCTCCACATGTTTTTCATAGCCAAGGCTTGTTGCAAAAATCATTTTGCATCCCTGCTTGATGAGTTCCTTAATGACTGCTTCACAGACTTCTGTCTCAGGAACATTTTCCACATACATGGTCCTGACACCTTTTCTTTCCAATTCAATACGACTTGCATCCTGAGCCTGAGTATAGCCCTTGTCGTTTATTTTGCCATTGTATATGAAACCGACCTTTAAGTTTTGATCGGTTGCAGATTTTAAAAGTGAATTTCTTCTTGAACATCCGCACAGCAGAGCTGAAATCATAAAAACAAAAAATAAACATCTCTTCATCAATATTTCTCCTAACGCTGCTTTTTATACTGGTTCTTTTCCTTCTGTTTCTGACGGCTTTTTTCCTGAAGCTGTTCCTTCATCTTAGCTTCTTTTTCATTCGTCTTTTTGCTGGAAGTATCCCATTCAACAGAAACCTTTCTTCTTTCTATATCCGGAATTCTAAGGAAGGTAAGGCAGTCTGCCCTGTGAACGGTGATTCCCCTTGAACGGGAAATGTATCCGACAATCGGCTCTCCCGGAACTGGAGCACAGCATCTTGCAATTGTCACCAGATAATTTGTAAGGTCATCCACCCTGATTTTTCCGGAATATTCTGTGGATTCCTTTTTCTTTTCCTTTGCCTTCTTTCTTTTTTCTTCCGCAACTTTCTTTGAATAGATTGTGTTGGCAAGAATTTCGGCATCCCTTTTTTCCTGGGCTTCCTTATCAATGTATGTAGGATCGTTGGCAGTAAGCCATGCATTGATTCTGGAACGGGCACGGCTTGTCTTTACGGCATTGAGTTGTGACTGTGTCGGATGAGCCTGAGGATTTGTAAGGATGTCTATAATCTGAGTGTTCTGCAAAGGCTGAGTCAAAGGAATGATTTTTCCGTCGGCCTTGGCACCAACAATCTTTTCACCGATTGAAGAATGAATCATGTAGGCAAAGTCGATGGCATTAGCTCCCTGAGGAAGTTCCTTTACATCTCCCATTGGAGTAAAAACATAAATGGAATCGCCAAGCAGTTCGCTTTTAAGTTCCTTAAAGAAACTTTCATTGCTCAAATCTTCATCGCGAAGGGCACGAAGCTGATTGATGATGCTTAAGTCTTCCGCCTTCACCAGGTCCTTGTTTGTTCCTTTCTTATAAAGCCAGTGGGAAGCAACACCGTGTTCGGCAATATTATGCATGTCCTGGGTTCTGATCTGAATTTCCAGGGGCTTGCCTTCACAGATTACAGTGGTGTGCAAAGACTGATATCCGTTGGCCTTTGGCATGGCAATGTAATCCTTAAAGCGTCCGTCCATAGGTTTGAAAAGGCTATGGACAATTCCAATCAAAGTGTAGCATTCCGCATTTGTATTGCAGATTATTCTGAGTGCAAGAAGGTCGTAAAGTTCCCCCGCATCCTTGTTTCTTTTCTTCATCTTCTGATAGATGGAATAGAAATGTTTTGCCCGGCTTGAGATGGTGACGGTGACGCCTGCCTTTTCCGTAGCCGTGTAGATTTTCTTTACCGCATTGTTAAGGTAGTCTGCCCTTTCCTGCTTTTTCTGGGCAACGATAGATTTAATCTGCTGGAATACATCGGGGTTTGAATATTTAAGGGAAAGGTCTTCCATTTCGCTCTTGATGTCGGCCATACCAAGACGGCTTGCAAGTGGACACCAGATGTCGATGACTTCCTTTGCAACTGCTTTCTGAGATTCAGGACTTACGAATTTCAAGTTGCGCATTCGGTCCAGTCTGTCAGCAAGTTTAACGAGAATAACGCGAATATCATCAACCATGGCAAAAAGCATTTTTCTTATGCTGTCTGCCTGCTGAATTGTATTGCTTTTTATTTTAAGGCTAGTGATTTTTGCAGTACCATTACAGATAGTTGCAATGTCTTTCCCAAAAAGTTTTTCTATTTCCGGAAGACAGTCATTGTCCACATCAAGTATGTTGTGGAAGATTCCCGCCACGATTGTATCTGCACCAAGATGTTTTTCTGCAAGGACACGGGCCACGCGAAGAGGATGAACATAATATGGTTTTCCGCAATTGCGTTTAAGTTCAAGTGTTTTTCCGATTAAATAATTCCATGCACTGGAAATCTTCTTTTCGTCTTCTTCATTATAGACATCAGAAAAATCTTTTAGAAACGCATTGATGAGAACTTCTGGATCTGTTTCTGTCTGCTCGATTCCCTTTAGTTCGCTCATATTATCTTCCGCTATCCCTGAATTTTCCTTCTACATATTCAGGGTCTTTGGAACGGAGAAGAGTTCCGTCCGCAACTTCAAGCCCCGTATACATTACGCACGGATGGCCGTTGCAAACCCAATTGTATATCTGTCCGTTTTCAGGATTTATAAAGAGGAAATCCTTTCCCCATTCAATTTTCTTTCCAACAACATCAGGGGAAACCAATTCGATTTCAGTTTCCTTTGTAAGCATGTTGAGAGGTTCAACCGGATACATTTTCCAACCTTCCATTTTTTCTGCATATGGAAGATGCATGTCAGGCTTGTCCGCAACACGCTTTTCATAGGCCTTGCGTTCTGGTTCGCACATGGCGTCTATCTTGTCCTGCCTCAATTTCCTTCCGTCATCTGCAAGCTTAAGGATTCCTTCCATTGCTTTTTCATCAAGGGATGCTCCCAGTTCGGCAGAAAGTTCAAAAGGACTATCGCTTGCACCGCTTACAGCAACATCAGCATCAGCCTTGTTAAAATAGAATCCAGTTGCAAATGGTCTGTGGCTTACTTTATAAAGTTCATCAACAAAAGGCTTTTCTTCGGCTTCCGGAATCTATCCTTCAAGGGCATCCAAAGCCTTTCTGTATGCGCGGGTAATCATTGCAACATAGTAGACGCTCTTCATGCGGCCTTCGATCTTAAGGGAATCAACGCCAGCCTTCTTAAGCTCTGCAAGATGATCTATCATGCAAAGGTCTTTTGAAGAAAGCACTGCAGTAAAATTTTCCCCTTCATACACTGGGAAATATTCGTCGGGTCTTTTGTGTTCGCGCAGAACAAGATTTCCGCTTTCCGCAATTTTCTTTGCATCCTTTGACGGATCAAGCTGAGCAAGAACATCATAGTCCCAGCGGCAGGTGTGGCTGCAGAAACCTTCCTGAGCACTGCGTCCGTTAAGGTAGGCACTCATAAGGCAACGGCCGGCATAGGCAATGCACATGGCGCCGTGAACGAAACATTCGATTTCCATGTCAGGAACCGCATCCTTGATTTCCGCAATTTCCTGAAGGGAAGCTTCGCGCCCCATTACAACTCTCCTGAATCCAAGGGACTTGTAAACTTTTACAGCCTCCCGGTTCATGCAGCTTGCCTGAGTTGAAAGGTGAAGTTCTGCATTCGGAAATTCCTTCTGAAGGATAGGAACAATTCCAAGATCCTGAACGATGAAGGCATCGATTGGATATTCCTTAAAGTACGGAAGGTTTTTTATGAGGCGGTCGATTTCATCATTGTGAAAGGCAATGTTGAGTGCACAGTGAAGCCTGCGACCGGGAAACTTATTCTTAAGCTCAATTACCCTTTTGTGTTCGTCTTCATAAAAATTGTCAGCCTTAACGCGAAGGGAAAAATTCTTGAGTCCGATGTAAGCTGCGTCTGCACCGTATGTATAGCAATAGTTAAGTTTTTCAACATTTCCAGCAGGAGACAAAAGTTCCATATTCTAATCCCTTGTAATGTTATTTTCTTTGATGAGCCGTTCCCTTTCCCTAAGTTCCCTGTCAGTAAGGTCAGCCCTTTTGTTCACATACTTTCCTGCGCTTTCAACTGCAAAGCTGGATTCAAGAAGAGTATCACCGGCCATCTGGAACATGTAGAACATGTCAGGAACAACTTCAAGAGTACAGTCAACTCCATGACAGGTAAGAAGATCTTCCATCTGTTCTGCCTGGGAAAGAAGGATTTCGTTTTCCCCGCACTGAATGAACACTTCAGGGAAATTCACCAAATTGCTTTCCGTAGCCTTCAATGGCGAAACATCTATGCTGGAAAGATTTGAAGAGGAGGTATAGAGCTCAGCCGCATACCTGATGTCACGAGGATTCAAAACCTTGTCCTTTGATTTCTTTTCTGAAAAAATCTGGTTGTCAAAGGAAAGGTCCAGCCATGGTGAAAAAAGCACCAGTTTGGAAACATTCTTTCTTTTTTCTTCATCCATCCTGAACAGAACTGCATAGGCAAGGGATGCACCGCTACCGTCTGCTGCAAGAATGATTTCCGGTGCAGGAGCATCTTCATCCGTAAGCATGGCAGCATTTGCCTCTGCAATTATTCCGCGCATGACGCATTCAATGTCTTCGATTGATGCAGGATACTGGTATGAAGGTGCAAGACGGAATTCAGGGACAACAACACGGGAAGAAACCGCGTGTGCAAAACTTGAACAGAATCCACGCCAGCTTTCACGGGACCCGCCTACAAAGGAACCACCGTGAATGTATACGACAACCCTTGAAGAAGCGCAAACCTGAGGAACAAGGACATCACATTTTACGCCGAAAAAACTCTTTTCGTTTCGTTCAACCCTGTTAGGCAAAAACTCAGCCTTAAAATTCTTTTCAAGTTTAGTTCTGAAAGCTTCCACTTCTGTTTTTGAAGAGAGTACAAGTGCCTTAATTTTTTTTAATGCGGATTTTTTATCAAGCCTGATTTCCATAGCATTTAATTGTAGCAAATAAACACTGATTTTGCTACAATGTAGTCATGCCAATTAAAATTGATTCAAATCTTCCAGCCCGCTCTACCCTTGAAAACGAAAACATCTTCGTAATGACGGAAGAACGCGCTGCATCACAGGATATTCGCCCTCTTAAAATTGCCATCGTAAACCTGATGCCTACAAAGGAAGTTACGGAAACACAGCTCCTGAGGCTTCTTTCAAATACACCACTTCAGATTGACATATCCCTTGTACACATGGAAAGCCATGTCTCTAAGAATACGGACCAAAATCATCTGGACAGGTTCTACATTACAAGCGAAGAACTATTCAAATCTAAATTCGACGGAATGATTGTTACGGGTGCGCCAGTGGAACAGATTCCTTTTGAAGAAGTCGACTACTGGAAGGACCTTTGCAAAATCATGGACTACGCAAAGGAAAATGTTTTCTGCACACTTTACATCTGCTGGGGAGCAATGGCAGGACTCTATCACCTTCACAACATCAACAAGCATGTGGTTGATAAAAAGTATTCTGGAATCTTCTATTCAAAACTTTTGAACCCAAAGGAACCTTTGATGCGCGGATTCGACGACTGGTTCCCGGTTCCAACTTCAAGATACACCCTCATCAAGACGGAAGATGTTCTTGCAGACGACAAGCTTGAACTTTTGGCCTTCTCAAAGGAAACGGGCCTTACCCTTGCAAAGTCAAAGGACAACAGGAGCATCTTTATGACTGGACACCTTGAATACGATCCTGAGACCCTTGCAAACGAATACAAAAGGGATCTGGCAAAGGGAATCAACCCTCACCTTCCGGAAAACTATTTTACGGATGGTGATCCTTCAAAGCCTATAGTTTCAAAATGGAGGAGCACGGCACACCTTTTCTACAGCAACTGGCTCAACTATTATGTTTACCAGGCAACACCATATCGTCTGGATTCTATAGACGAACAATAGATTGTATATGTAAAAAAGCTGCTCCCACAGAGAACCGTGTCAAACCTGCTCCGGTGAAACTTTCAGTTTCAAGTCGCATTTTGTCACGAACCTCTGTTCCGCAGTTTTTTCACACACCTTGTATTTGCAGAACAGAATCCAACTTCAAATCAGAGAGAATGGGAAACTACTCAACATGAATGAAGGTAAGTTCGTGCTTGTTGTAGTTAAGGTGAACGATTTTGCTGTTTGGAATTGCGGCGAATTCTGCAATTAAAGGCCAATTGATTTCGCCCTGCATTTTAATCGTACAGATCATCTTTTTTGTCTTGCCGCTTGCAAGCCACATTTTAATCCATTCAAGAAGACGTTCCGGATAGCAGATTACATCGCTAATGACCCAGTCGAATTCACCCAGGTCTTCCGGTTTAAGGGTAAAGGCATCGTGAGCAAGGAATGTTACAAGGTCATTTTTCATAAGGCTTGGAGCAAGTTCTGCACGGTCAACGGCAAAAACCTCTGCCCCCTGCTCAACAAGAACCCAGGTCCAGCCACCAGGACAGGCCCCAGCTTCAAAACAGCGGCTTCCCTTTCCCGGAATGTCCACATTAAAATAATGGGAAGCAAGGCTCATGCTTTCCTGAATCTTAAGGTAAGCGCGGCTTGGAGGATTTTCGTGGTCCTCTATGAATTCAATGCGTCCTGCAGGAACTGTCGTATTTGTCACGGCAGAAGCAATCATGGTGTGGTCGTCGATCAAAGTATAAAGGCCAGTTGCCCCGGAAGGAATCTTTGCCGGGAAAGTTTTAGCCTTCAGGTTTACATAGGGAAGTTTTTCCTGAATTAGGGCTGCACGGCGAAAACAGGTAAAATTGTATGGAGCCCAGGAACGCTGAATGTTTTTCAGTTCGTTTGCAGCATCACCGATGGAATCAAAATGAACCAGGAAAGGTTCCAGCATTGCGCACCTTGCAAAATATGGAATGCCGGTCTCAATTTTGTAATCAGGGAAATATACAAGATCACCGTAATGAACTGCATCCTTGCAGTCATATCCAAAACGGTTTTTAAGCTCACTCAGAAGCATTTCCTTCATGTCGATGAATGGAAGGAATGCAACGCCTGAAATCATTTCTACTTTTGAACTCATTAAATAAAATCCGTATCGTCCTGGATAATCAGGCTCGTAATGTCATCTGATTCTTCCTTCAACTTGAGGCTTTCAATGAATCTTGCAAGTTCAGGAGAATCTGGTGAACGCAAAAACGAAAATCCAATTTCCGTCTGACATTCAGCTTCATTTTCAACAACCCACTGAGGTCTGCAAAGAAGCTGAAGTTTGTCAGGAAAATCAGATCTTGAAAGATGAATAAAAAGTGTATATTCATTCTCCCTGTCCAAGTTTGCAGGGAAAGGAAAATGAACCTTGCAGCCGGACAGACTGATGTCATCCAGCACCCCAGGAAGAGCACTTATCTGCTCACATTCAACGCGACCAATTTCAGAATAACGCTCCTCTCCCCGGAGTTCTTTCTTCATCAGCTCATCACCTCTTCGCTCAAAGACATGATCATATCGTAAATTGGCTTTCCGCCCGGAACCATAGGAAGGATCATTTCGTCGATATCAACTTCTACATCGATGATTGCAGGAGCCTTAGCCTTGAATGCCTTTTCAAAGACCTTTTCAAAGTCCTTTGCATTGTCAGCCTTGTACCCCTTGATTCCGTAAGCGTCGGCAAGCTTGCACCAGTCTGGACCAAAGTCCAAAGTTGTCTGGCTGAATCTCTTTCCGTAGAAAAGTCTCTGCCACATGCGGACATTACCAAGTGCATGGTTATTAAAGATAACGATTACGAGAGGAAGATTGTAGTGTGCGATTGTTGCAAGTTCGTTGCAGTTCATGCGGAAAGAACCGTCACCTGCAATGTGAACTACGCGCTTCTTAGGATTACCGATCTGTGCACCCATTGCAGCACCTGTACCGTAACCCATTGTTCCAAGACCACCTGATGTAAGGAAAGTTCTTGGCTTTGTAAATGGATAGAACTGTGCAGTCCACATCTGGTGCTGACCAACTTCTGTTGTAATGATTGTATTTTCGCCGTCCACCTTGTTGATGATTTCACAGATGTGCTTTGGA
>JAUNCR010000003.1:0-44827 GCA_030526505.1 Spirochaetales bacterium | reverse complement strand
GTCATAGATTGAAGGATATTCTTTCTTCCATGCTGCAATCTGGCTGATCCATTCCTTGCGCTTGTTTTCCTTAACGAGTGGAATGAGTTTAGAAAGGATGTACTTGATGTCGCCGACAACAGACTTGAAGGCCGGAATGTTCTTGTTGATTTCTGCAGGGTCAATGTCTATCTGGAGAACCTTTGCGTTAAGGCCGAACTTCGATGGATCACCGATAACGCGGTCGCTGAATCTTGCACCGAGAGCAATGATAAGGTCTCCCTCTGTGATTGCCATGTTGCTTGCCTTTGTTCCGTGCATGCCGACCATCCATGTACAGAGTGGATGTGTTGCAGGGAATGAAGCACGAGCCATAAGGCTTTCGCTTACAGGAATCGAATTCTTTTCTGCAAGTTCAAGGAGTTCCTTTTCTGCACCAGACATGCCGATACCGCCACCAGCGTAAATGATTGGTTTCTTGCAGCTGTTGATGAGTTCTGCAGCTTCCTTGATTTCTGCATCGGAAGGCTTGTTTGCAATGAGCGTGCGTCCAAGGTTCTTATCAAGGGAAGCCATCATCTTCTTGTCGTCAGCCTTCTTGAGAGGAGTGAATTCATACTGAACATTGAGGGCTGTTGCATCCTTGAGAATGTCGATGAGGACAGGGCCCGGACGGCCGCTCTTTGCAATGAGGAATGCCTGGCGAATTGTAGGAGCCAAGTCTTCTGCCTTGCGAACGAGGAAGTTGTGCTTTGTGATTGGAATTGTAACGCCCTTGATGTCGATTTCCTGGAAAGAATCTTTTCCGAGGATGTTTGAAGGAACATTACATGTAATTGCAACGATAGGGATTGAATCCATGTATGCAGTTGCAATACCTGTTACAAGGTTAGTTGCTCCAGGACCGGATGTTGCCATGCATACACCGACCTTTCCTGTTGAACGGGCATAACCGTCAGCTGCGTGTGCTGCAGCCTGTTCGTGTGCTGTAAGAATGTGTGTGATTCTGTTTGAGTTCTTGTAAAGTTCATCATAAACATTGAGGATGCATCCTCCTGGATAACCGAATACTGTATCAACACCCTGTTCGATGAGACTTTCAATGATGATCTGTGAACCGTTCAACTTCATACGAATTTAACCTCTATTAAAATTTCTTCAGTATTATTTCAGTCCGTAAATTATACTGTGCAGACGAACTTTATTCAATTGAATAAGCCGTTTAATGAAAAGCGGAATGTCTTTGGCCTTTTTTTCCCGTTGGCCGCCATTTTGAAAATGATTTAACACACTGTTAATAAAAAAGTGCATAAAAAAAGCCCTTTCTCAAAGGAAAGGGCCTTTCATGGAAAATCCGTAGACTACTGGCGGATAATCTGTGTGTTCCAGTGCTTGTTTGGATCGCTATCAGGAACATCATGGCGAACTACATCGAGTTCAAGTTCTGTTTTTGCAGAAATTGGCTTTACGATCTTGTAAGATCTCTTTGTTGCATCGCAGTCAAAGGAAATTTCGAGTCCCTTGATTCCAACAAGAACATTATAGTTCTTGATCTTTCCGTCAAAAGAACAGATAACTTCGCCGTCCTTAGAAAGAACGATATTGCTTGAAGTGATTTCCCAAACGGCATCCCACTTTGCATCCTTCCACTTACCGAACTGGAATTCTGCAGGGAAATGAATCTTTGTTGCGTCAGTAACATCTACCTGTGTAACTGTTTCGCCGACTGCCTGTCCTTCCTGAGCTACTGCACCGGCTGCAAAAATGAGGGCTGTCACAACTGCCATCAAAATCTTTTTCATAGATTTACTCCTATATATATAAAATCTCCGATTATACATAGAATCTAATGCAAAAAATCAGAAAAACAACCCTTTTACGAAAATTTCTATGCCAATTCCAATTAAAATTATTCCTCCAAGGATTTCAGCCCTGTCGGTGAACTTTCCGCCGGCCTTTTTTCCGATTACAAGCCCGCTGAAGGAGATTGCAAAGGTCACGGCAGCAATGATGAAGCCCGCCAGAAGGGCCATGAAAAGGGTGTATCCGGCAATGGTAAAGCCTACGGAAAGGGCATCGATGCTTGTAGCCACTCCCTGCAGCATCAGTGTACCAAAACCAAGGGTATAGGCTGAACTTTCCTCACCGTCAGACCCACCGCGGAGATTTTCATAAATCATCTTTCCACCTATATAAAGGAGAAGAATCAAGGCAATCCAGGGAATGAATTTCTGGAACGAAGTAAAACACTGTACAATTGTATGTACGCAAACCCATCCGATCATTGGCATGGCAAACTGAAAGAATGCATAGGTTCCAGCAACGGCAGACATCTTGAACCGTGGCATTTTAGGTTCGTTGAGACCATTGACAATGGAAACGCTGAAGGCATCCATGGCAAGGCCTACGCCTAAAAGAACGCTGTTTATAAAAAATAAAAAATTCATAGATCTAAAAAAAATATGCGGTAGTTTCGACAGGCTCAACCACCGCGTTCAGTATAGCAACACTATTTCCGTGCATAACAAAAAAAATAAAAAATCAGACATAGCCGGAACCCGACTACGCTGATTTTCATAAAATTTTATCCGAGTTTCACCTTGCTAGCAAAAGGCCCGCGTTTTTACTTCGTAAAAACCAACAGAACTCGCTGGCTCTTACTGGAGAATAGCACCTTTATCAGCGGAAGAAACCAATTTAGCATAGCGGGCAAGATATCCTGTCTTTACCTTTGGTTCTGGGCATACCCACTTTGCCTTGCGTTCTGCGAGAACTTCGTCGCTTACGTCAAGGTGGATCTTGTAGTTGTTGATGTCGAGGGTAATCATGTCGCCTTCTTCAACAAGGGCGATTGGTCCGCCAACTGCAGCTTCTGGAGAACAGTGCCCCAAAGAAGCACCGCGTGTTGCACCTGAGAAGCGGCCGTCTGTAATGAGGGCAACCTGCTTATCAAGTCCCTGACCTGCAAGAGCGGCTGTAACAGCGAGCATTTCGCGCATGCCTGGACCACCCTTTGGACCTTCGTAGCGGATAACTACAACATCGCCGGCCTTGATCTGTGCCTTCTGGACTGCATCCATTGCTTCCGACTCGTCGTTGAATACGCGTGCAGGACCTGTATGGAGCATAAGTTCCTTTGCACAGGCAGAGCGCTTAACAACTGTTCCGTTTGGAGCAAGGTTTCCAAAGAGGATTGCGATACCGCCGTTGTCGCTGAATGGATTTTCGATTGGGCGGAGAACTTCAGGATTGCGGTTCTTAACGCCTGCAATGTTTTCTGCAATTGTCTTTCCTGTAGCAGTAATAAGGCTTGTGTTGATAAGGTTCTTCTTTGCAAGTTCTGCAAGAACAGCCTGAACACCGCCTGCATCGTCAAGTTCGCACATGAATGTGTGTCCTGCTGGAGCCAGATGGCAGAGGTTTGGTGTTCTGTTTGAAATGTCGTTTACTTCATGGAGGTCAATATCAATGCCTGCTTCATGTGCAATTGCTGGAAGGTGGAGCATTGTGTTAGAAGAGCATCCGAGAGCCATATCAGCTGCAAGTCCGTTGCGGAAGTTTTCTGCTGTCATCATCTGACGGGCAGTGATTCCCTTCTTGTAAAGGTTCATTACTGCCATACCTGCGTGCTTTGCAAGGGCGATTCTTTCACCTGTAACAGCTGGAATTGTTCCGTTTCCTGGAAGACCAAGACCAAGAACTTCTGTAAGGCAGTTCATAGAGTTTGCTGTAAACATACCCGAACATGCACCGCAACCTGGGCATACACGGTGTTCCATTTCCTTAAGTTGTGCTTCTGTTACCTTGCCAACTGCAAGACCGCCTACAGCTTCGAACATATCTGTAAGGGAAAGGTTCTTTCCGCTATATGGATTTGAAGGATCATTGCCTGCAAGGTGACCTGGCATCATTGGACCGCCTGAAACAAATACTGTTGGAAGGTCAAGGCGGGCTGCTGCCATAAGCATACCTGGAACGATCTTGTCGCAGTTAGGAATCATTACGAGGGCGTCAAACTGATGTGCCTTTGCAACACATTCAACAGAGTCGGCGATAAGTTCGCGTGTTACGAGGGAATACTTCATTCCTTCATGGCCCATGGCGATACCGTCACAAACACCGATTGCAGGGAATTCAATTGGAGTTCCTCCTGCCATGCGAACACCTGCCTTTACGGCTTCTGCAATGCGGTCAAGTTCAATGTGACCTGGGATAAGTTCATTCTTTGCACAGATGATACCAACCATTGGCTGGTCAAGTTCTTCATCAGTATAACCTGATGCGTAGTAAAGTGAACGATGTGGTGCGCGTGCTACACCCTTGCATGCATTGTCTGATTTCTTTGCCATAATATTGCCTCGATAAAAAATGAAGTGAGATTTAAGTTTGTTAAGTATAATTTCATTCGTCAAAATATGCAATTAAATAGTCATTAAAAACGGAGGCTATTGTTTTCCCATCGCAAAAAAAATGCTACTATCTGAATATGAACGAAATCGAACTGAAAGCCCGAGTGGCAGACAAGTCAGCGGTTGAAGAAAAACTCAATTCCTTCGCCAGATTCGAAAGGTCCGTTACAAGGGACGACAAATATTATGTTGGGCCATCAGGGAAAGGCAAGAAAATCAGGATACGAAAGGAAACTGAAAACGGAACCGTCACCTGGCTTTTGACCTACAAGAAAAAGGAAAACAGGACGGGACCAGACGGAACAAGTTCTGAAGTAAACGAGGAGCTTGAAACAAAGATTGAAGACCCTGCTCCCCTCGTCCAATACCTTGAAGACACAGGGTATACGGTGGCATTAACAAAGCACAAGGATGTCCTTGACTGGGTTTGCGACGGTGCAACCCTGGAACTCTGCAACATTCCGCCCCTGGGATGGTTTCTTGAAATCGAAATCCTTTCGGAAAAAAACGACGACGAAACAGTGCAGGCGGCACAGAAAAAACTGAAGGAACTCCTTACGAAAAGCGGACTTTCAGAAAACGACATAGAGGAAAAATATTATTCACAGTTGCTTAAGGAACACGAAGAAGGCAACAAGGAAGGAAAACAACATGTTTGATTCAAAATCATTCAAGACATCGGCATTGGCTCAGCTTAAGGGCAGATGGACAGTTCCATGCATCGCTACCCTCATACTCATTGCAATTTTTGCAATCATCGGGGAAAGCAGTTTCCTAACAGACGGAACCGTAGGCAGCATACTCTACACCTTCATCAGCGGTGTTTCCGTAATTGCCTACACAAACATTTTCGTACTGCTCTACCTTAAGACGGCTCAGATAAGGTTCGCAGACTTCATCGACGGCTTTTCCGATTTTATAAGGGGGTTCCTTGGAATGCTCTGGATGAGCCTTTGGATTTTCCTCTGGGCATTGCTTTTTGTAATTCCTGCATTCGTAAAGTTCTACGCCTATTCCCAGATGTTCTTTGTCCTTTCAGACAACCCAAAGATCGGCGTCATCAAGGCAATGAACATAAGCAAGGTCATCACAAAAGGACACAAGGCAGACCTCTTTGGACTTACGGTGTCTTTCATAGGATGGTACATTCTTGGAATCATTTCATGCGGCGTTCTTTTTGTATGGATCACCCCTTATGCAACAATGACTTTCACCAACGCCTATTACTACCTTAAGCAGGAAGCAATCAGGACTGGCGTACTTACACCGGCAGATTTTGAAGAATAGGAGCCCAAAATGAAATTGAAAAACGCAAGCAAAGGAACAGTAATTTTTGCAATCGTAATACTCCTTACGGTTGTAAGCGGAATTACATCAATTGCAAAAAAATCAACCGCAAAATCAAGTTCCAATTCCGACGCAAAACCAAAGGCTGAATTCAAATCGGCTGAAAAAAAGCAGCATTCCTTTATCAAAGCCTTTAACAAAAGCAGCAGGCAGAAGTCTCCGAAGGGAAGCTACATTGCACGAATCGAAATAAAGGGAGTGATTACCGCTGCGGGAGACAACTACAACCAGGAATGGCTCCTGGATGTCATCAAGGAACTGAAGGAAGACGACAACAACAAGGGAATCATCTTGAGCATCCTTTCCCCAGGCGGCGGACTCTATGAATCGGACGAAACCTACCTTGCGCTCCTTGATTATAAAAAGGAAACAAACAGGCCTATATACACCTACTGCAAGAACCTCTGTGCAAGCGGCGGATATTACATCGCCTGCTCTTCCGACTACATCATGGCAAACAGGAATTCCCTTCTCGGTTCCATCGGCGTAATCTGCGGACAGTTTGTGGACCTTTCTGAACTCATGGAAAAACACGGCATCAAGATGAAGACCATCCATTCAGGCCACAACAAAATCATGGGGTCTGTAAGCGAACCTTTGACAAAGGAACAGGAAATGATCATGCAGTCCATCTGCGACGAAGGCTACGATAATTTTGTGGAAGTTGTAAGCAACGGACGCGGACTTACAAGGGAAGAAGTAATCAATCTTGCCGACGGAAGGATCTACACTGCAAAGCAGGGCATGGAAAACAGGCTCATAGACAGCATCGGTTCAATGGAAGATCTGGAAGATGCAATGAAGCGCAAGGAATTCGATTTTGCCGATTATGAAATCGTTGACTACAGCTACACAAAACCGGAAAACCTTTACAACATGTTCATGGGGGCTGCAAAGCAGTTTGGAAGAAGTACTCTTGGAAATGCACTCCTTCCAAAGGCAGTGGAAGACAGGCTTGAAAACAAAATAGAGTTTCCAGCCTACTACTGCGATTTATTCAATTGACATCAATTCTTTTACTGCTGTGACCAGTTCAGGAATGAACACCGGCTTTCTGAAATAATATTTCACGCCAAGGTCACGGCAAGTCTTTTCGGTTTCTTCATCTTCCATTGCCGTAACAATTATGATGTGAGGTTTGCCAAGGGCATCGCTGGTATTGATTGTCTTGCAGATTTTAATTCCGTCAACGCCAGGAAGACTTAGGTCAAGAATAAGGCAGTCCGGCATTTTCTTTACAGCCATTGAACCTGCTTCAAAACCGTCGAAAGCCTGATATATCTCGGCATCAGGAAGACTCTTCTGCATGAGCGAAACGCTTACATTATTGAAACTTTCATCATCATCAACAAAAAGAATCTTAATCTTTTTTGTTTCTTCTGAACTATTTTTACACTGGGCAAGAAGTTCTTCCGGAATCCTCATGTCCCTCATTTTCATGAATTCAACAAGATCATCGGGATATACGCGGAACTGACCGCCTGGAGTCTTAAAGGCCTTTAAATGACCGTTCTTAATCCAGTTGATGGAAGTCTGATTGACAACACCGCAGATGCGCGCAACTTCCAGTGCAGAATATACTACGGATTTTTCGTCACTTTTTTTGCTCATAGAACTAAATATTAACCATTTTTTAAAAATTTTCTATAGATTTTAAATATTTTTTGCATTTAAAGGTTACAGATTTTCTTTAATAACTGCATCAATTTCCCTGAGGGTAAAACCTTTCTGAACAAGGGATGCCTTTATCTTGTCAGGGTCGCTTTTCAACACCCTGGCTTTTCTGTATGCCCTTCTGCAGATATCCATTTCATCGTGTTCAGAAAAGAACTCGTCAAGGGCATTCTTTGCGGCAGTTCTGTTTACACCGCGGCTTGCAAGTTCCGCCGCAAGTCGAATTCGTCCTTCCGCATGGTCGATGGAACGGGTCCTAAGCCATGCACCGGCAAACCTTTCATCATCCAGATAACGAACGCTTTCAAGGTAATCCAAAGCAGGCTCTATGGCCTTTTTTTCAATGTTTTTCTTCAGCAGTTTCTGCGTAAGGGCCGCCCTGCAATGCTCCGCACGGGCAAGATAAGTCATGGCCGCATACTCAGCGCTGTAAATGAGGGCTGCATTCAGGATGTCGGAAGTTTCCTCATCATTGAATTCCGCACCTGCGCAAATCCTTTCTGAATCTACCAGAGACAAATATTCCTTGCGCAAAAAAAATGCAGACCCTGCACCCGGTGTAATTTCGTAAACACCTTGCAAAGTCTGCACCATCTCTCGAATAAGCATTCGAAACTGTATATAAGTATAAGTTTAGCGCTTTGAGAACTGGAATCTGCGGCGAGCACCACGCTGACCGTACTTCTTGCGTTCTACCATACGAGAATCGCGAGTAAGGTATCCGTTAGCCTTGAGTGCTGCATGTGCATTAGGATCAACCTGTGTAAGTGCACGAGCAATTCCGTGGAGACAAGCAGCTGCCTGTCCGTTTGTTCCGCCACCAAATACATTGATGAGGATGTCAAACTTATTTGCGTTTGATGTTACGAGAAGTGGCTGGCTGAGAAGGCGAACCTGTGATTCAAGGGAGAAATATTCCTTTACATCCTTTCCGTTAACAACAATCTTTCCTGAGCCATCGCGCAAGAATACGCGAGCAACAGCTGTCTTTCTTCTTCCTGTTCCAATTGCAAGATTCTTTACCATGATAGACTCCTATTACACTTCAAGTGGCTGTGGGTTCTGTGCTGCATGTGGATGTTCAGCACCTGCATAAATCTTCAAGTTACCGATGATCTGGCGACCAAGACGATTGTGTGGAAGCATTCCCTAGATTGTTCTCTTGAGAGGGTCTGTTGGGTGCTTTGCAAGAAGTTCATTGAAAGTGAATGTGCGGAGACCACGAACGAAACCTGTGTGGTGGCGATAGAGCATTCCGTCTGGCTTGTTACCAGTTACCTGAATCTTGTCTGCGTTGATGATGATAACGAAATCACCACAGATTGAGTTAGGTGTGTAAGATGGCTTGTTCTTTCCACGAAGAACAGAAGCTGCTACTGCTGCTACACGACCAAGTGTCTTTCCTGCTGCATCGATGACATACCAGTCATTCTTTACTTCAGCATTCTTTGCAAAAATAGTTTTCATTTAATTTACCTTCAAATAAAAGTTTCGTTCTCCACTTTGCATCTAGCTTTGAACATTTGGCAATGAGCGGTTGCCATTATTATTTACGGGGTACGAAAATATACCACAAAACCGCATTTTGCGTCAATTGAATTTAGGAATACTAATAAAAAAATTGGGATCGGCCTTAGTGTTCCACTTAGGGAACCCACCAATCCCAATTTTTATCAAGTTTTAGAAAAAAAATCTACTATATTGTATCAGTTTCCAGTAGGAGTATACTGCTTGTTTGGAGAATTTTTGCCTGTCTTTGAAAGGTCAATTCCAAGGCTTTCAAGGAATCCCGACTTTACTTTAGGCATAGTTACAATCTGAGTTACTGAATGATCCTTTTCAATCCTTACAGCAGTTGAATTCTTGATTGCATGGTGATCCTTTCCATTTATTGTAACTGTACCTGCAGGACCGTCAAAACTGATTCCAGTTTCAAGGGCGGCAATTACAGCTTCTGCTTCAGTTGTTCCAGCCTTTTCTACAGCCTTTTTGTAAAGGTAAACAGTATCATATACGGTTTCAATGTCCATACCAAGATATGGAACCTGAGATGCACTGAACTTTTCGCGGAATTTCTTTGTAAATGCCTTTGCTTCTGATGTATCAAGTTCTTCAAAGTAAGGTGATGCAACATGAAGGTTTGCAAGGGCTGGAGCTTCAAAAATCCTATGTTCGCCACACATAAGGCCAGATGTTGTTGTTACGAGAGGAATGTCTGCAAACTTTGCATTTGACCACTGTTCGTAGAAGGACATCTGTGCTGCACCGGCTGCAATTGAGAACACGATGTCTGGTTTTGCAGAGTTGATGTTTGCAATTGTAGGACTGAACTGAGAAACTCCAAGAGGTACGAATTCTGTAGCAAGAATTGTTCCACCGTGTTCCTTGACTGCCTTTACAATCCATTCAGCTGTAATCTGACCAAAGTTATAGTCTGCAGCCCAAATGTAAACTTTTGCATTTGGATTCTGGCCATAAAGGTAATCTACAATTGGATCAATCTGCATTTCAGGAATACAACCTGTACAGAATGTATAGTGAGAAGCAACACCACCTTCATACTGCTGTGCATAGAAATAAGGCACTTCATATTCTTCAAAAATTGGACGGATGGCTTCACGGGAAGCACTTGTGATTCCACCGAAAGCAGCATCAACCTTATCTTCAAGACAGAGCTTTCTTGCCATATCCTGATAGATTGTATTGTCGCTCTGTGTATCATAAATGATCAGATTAATCTGTTTGCCATTGATTCCGCCAGCCGCATTGATTTCTTCTACAGCAAACTTCATTGCTGAACTCGTAATGCCACCGTTGATTGCAAGATCTCCCGTAATGTCACAAAGAAGACCAAGCTTGATTTCATTTGAAGAAGCTTTCTTACCCTTACATCCAACGAGTCCCAGCATCAACGAACCTGCTGCCAAAACGGCAACAAACTTTGCAAATCTCTTCATATTCTTTTCTCCATAAAAAAAAATGTTTATACTGCCTAACAGACAGATTTAGTCATCACTTAAAGGAATTTTCTTCCTTCATGTGGACGTATGCAGAAGTGTTTCTGTCAAACAAAAGGTTCAATCCAAGCATAGTGCCCTTCTTGTAATCAAAGATTGCTTTCTTAAGGTCAACTTCCGTCATGGCAATTCCTTCCTTGCATCCTGTATTGCAAAGCTTTGTTCCATATGGATCAGTTACCGTACTGCATCCTATGTAATCGATATCACCTGTTTTTCCAACCTGATTTGAAGAAACGAACAACAGCTGATTTTCCATTGCACGTGATGTGTCATAGGTTTCATAAATCTTATACATGACATCCTTTGTTACATCAGCAAGATGCTCAGGACTTGGATCGGCAAAAGGCCATGCTGTTGGCATTACAAGAATTTCAGCCCCACCTAAAGCAAGTTCTCTTGCACTTTCAGGGAACTGCTTGTCATAACAGATAAGCATTCCAATCTTACCGATTTTTGTTTCGAACACTGGGAAAGAATGTCCAGGTGAATAGATATGAACTTCATCGCCAGGAAGATGAACCTTTCTGTATTTGCCAACAAAACCTTCCGGTCCAACAAGGACAGCCGAATTGTAAAGTTTGTAGTCGATTTCTGGATCACGCTCAGTCATTCCAAAAATGATGTAAACATTTTTTTCTTTTGCCTTTGCAATTATCTTCTGAACTGTTTCACCTTCTGGAACAAGTTCCGCATTCGTGTACTGATATTCATGATCAGAGTAAGGCATTGCAACCAGGCTCTGCAAATATCCCTGAAGGCTCTGTTCCGGAAAAACCACCAGATTAGCGCCTTTAGCAGATGCTTCGTCAATAAACGAAAAATACTTTTTCAAGTTCTCCTCTTTGTCGTAAACACAATGCATACAACAAGTTGCGATCTTTACCATAACAATTTACCTCCGGTTTCAAAATCTGGTCTCACAATACAACGATCATAAATTCAAAGTTATGGAAAAAAATCAGAATATAATGGACAAGATCCATATTCTAGAAAAAAATTGCATGATTTTAATTAAGTCTTTGTATGTAAATAGTGTTGCAAGACAAGCCGTTGCTCAAATATCGAGTTACTAAAGATAGTTTGAATGTACGGGAAGAAAAGGCAAACGGCAAGCGAGCGGGAATGAAATATTCCATTCCTCTCTGAAGGTTGGCAAGCGTTTTTGCAGGGCAAAAATGCGCAGTCCGATTCCATTTACCTTCAGCATGGCGAATTGACGTGCGTTTTCTGGTAGTACATTCATAATTTTTTTGCTATTCGATATTTGAGCAACTTCTTTTTACTGACATCGCCTTTTAAAAGACAATGTTCATAGAATGTATTAACCAAATAAAAAAGGCATGCACATCATCTGCACATGCCTTAGCACAATTGTTCTAACTGGAGGTTACGAACAATTTTTTTTTACTTTTGTTTTCTCATTACGATTTCTTTTTTAATTTTTCCAACCAGCGAATAGAAAGTATCTACCATATTTCCTACATACATTTCACCGGCCTGAGTAAGGCATTCGTATGCATCATACTTATTCCAACCGTATTCGCCCATCCATTCAATGAGGTCAACATAAGCCATTCGGGCTGCATCTTCCATTGGCTTTGCAGTCCCAACGCACATGATGTATTCGTCATTTTCAATGCGCACATTGTGAAGTTTCTTTCCCTTTATAAGGCTGAACTTCAGAATTCCCTTTGCAGGCATTTCAAGGGCAGTACCACAAAGTTCTCCATCCCCCTGAGCACCATGGGCATCACCAAGGAAGAAATATGCACCTTCAACGGCAACAGGAAGCATTACTTTATTTCCAGGGCATGTATCGCGGCAGTCCATGTTTCCACCCTGGTTGAATGGAGTTGCAGTGCTGATTGATTCAAGTTCCGGTGCAGTTGTCATAGTACCGTAGAAAGGCTTGTAGTCAAAGCTTAATGCTGAATCAGTAGTACTTGTAAACTTTTTTGTCGATTCATCATATTTGTAAAGCCAGCATTTTTCAGGAAGCGGTTCATTAAGCATTGGAGTAGAGGCTGTTGCAACTATTCCTCCAAAACCAGGAATCAATGCGCTTCCTGCAAAACCTGTAGCAGGCTGAATGTCCAATATTTCAACGACAAGGGTATCTCCCGGTTCCGCACCTTCAATGTAGAAAGGGCCTGTCTGAGGATTCATATAACCAGCTTTAAAAAGCACACTGCATGGAACATCTGGCCCCGTAAGTCTTCCTGAAAAAGCATCCTCTGTGTAAATGGCAACTTCTTCACCTGGCTGAATTCTTGCTATTGGTTCTGCATGTCTTCCAAAAACAAATTCATATTTGCCTTCCGGCTGTTTGAATTCCCTCATAATGTACCTCGTTAAGATTTAAAGTCAAAAGACAAAAGTCTCTTGTCTTCATTGTTTTAGTACATAAAGAGAAAAACGGTTATGGAATTTTTCCACCTTCTAAATGAATAAACCCATATCAAGAAAAAATAAAGTTCAACAGGGGCATGGTTAGAACGGAAAGAATAGTTGACAAAGCAACACCTTTCGATGCCTGTTCATAATTGCCACCGTATTGCTGTGCCATAAGGGGAACCATGCTGGCAACTGGAGCAGACACAATCACAATGAGAACACCCTTCAACATTCTGTCATTAATGAGGAATCCTGAAAAATAAAGGACAATGACAGGAATCACTATCAATTTTATCAAGCTGAAGGAAATGAGCCTTGCGTCAAGAAAAAGCCCCTTTATGTCAATTGAAATCAAGGAAAAGCCAATTACCATCATACTGAGTGGAAGCGCCAGATTCCCCATAAACTCAAGAAAACTGGAGACCACATAAAAACTTGCAGGCTTTACAACATATACAAGAAGAGCGGCAAGACAGGAACAAACGCCAACATTTATAAACTTTTTCGGATTAAATTTTTCATTTTTTCCATTCTTAGCCATAACCTTAATTCCATAAGTGTAAATCAAGATATTGAATGGAAGAAGGAAAACCGATCCAAACAGAACTGCCTTTGTACCGAAAGTTGCATTCAAGATAGGGAACCCCATGAAGGCTATGTTTGAAAAAACCACCATCATGCTGTACATTCCCCGTTCCTCTCTTGGGGATTTTATGACAAGGGGAACTATTGCTGCAAACATTATTAAGACGCAATAAAGAATAAGGGCTGTAATAAAAACATACCCCAAATCCATAAAGCTTACTGAACGGCAATTTTCAAGGGCAGCATTTATTATCAATGCAGGATTTGCAAGATTAAGGATAATCCAGGAAAACGAAGAAGTATTCTCCTTGGAAAATATTTTTTTCTTTCCGCAGACATATCCTGCAACTACAAAAAGAAACATTATCACCATTTGCTGAAGAAGAACCATGACATATACTCCTTTAAGAAGTACGATTATGTCCTATAATCACATTCATGACCTATGCTTTTTTTCCACAAACAATGGGATAAATTCTTTTTTTTCAATTAGATCATTTTGAAACATGAACGAAAACCAGTTTTGTAAAAATTGCCAAGCAAAAATAAAAAAAGCCCAAAGTTAAGTAACTTTGGGCTGATCATTTATTTATTTTCTTCTGCATTCTTTGCAGCAAGTTCTTCCTTCTTTGCTTCTTTCTTGTCCTTGATGTCGGCAAATCCGATGAAAACGGAGATAAGGCCGCAGAAAGCTGCAAAGGCTGGCACGAATCCCTTGAGGAAGTTGATTACATCACCACTCCAGCCGAGACCGCATGGAAGACAGGCAAAAGCACAGAAACCCATAAGAACTACACCAACGATAAGAGATACCATATAAAAACCTCTGTATAATTATTTTACTTAAGAATAGCACAATTTTAAAAAACATTCTATATTGTAAGCATGGCAGACTATCACGTATATGACCCCGCTCCAGAGGGAACCCCAGTAAGCAATTTCGTCCATCTACATGTCCATTCAGACTATTCTCTTCTTGACGGATGTTCAAAAATCGGATCTCTTGTAGAAAAAGCCAAGGCCATGAACATGCCGGCACTTGCCCTTACGGACCACGGCAACATGTTCGGCGCATTGAACTTTGAAAAGCTCTGCCATATAAACGGAATCAATCCAATCGTAGGCGAAGAGTTCTATGTAGCCTACGGAAGCCACAAGGAACAAAACCTTATTCCATACGGAAGAAACGGCAAGCACGGAAAATACTTCCATTTAATACTTCTCTGCAAGAATCAGACCGGCTACAAGAACATGAGCTGGCTTTCTTCAATTGCATTCACGGAAGGAATGTACTTTAAGCCCCGCATCGACTTTGAACTTCTTGAAAAATACCATGAAGGGCTCATCTGCTGCTCGGCCTGTATCCAGGGGGAAATTCCCCAGCTTTTGATGAACGGCCTTGATGAGGAAGCCTACGAGGTTGCAAAAAAATACAGGGACCTTTTCGGAAAGGACAATTATTACATAGAAATCCAGAACCACGGGCTTGCAGACCAGATTGAAGTCGCCCCGAAACTCATAAAGCTTGCCCGCGACCTTGGAATCGGCCTTGTACTTACAAACGATGTCCACTACACCAACAAGGAAGACGCGGAAGCACAGAATGCCCTTGTTGCCATCGGCCATAAAAAACTTTTGAAGGACACACCTCCAATGGGCGGTCCTGAATGGTACCTTAAGTCGGAATCAGAAATGAAGAAGGTCCTCAACGGCATACAGGGCGTTGACGAAGGCGTCATAAAGGAAGCAATGGAAAACACCATGAAAATCGCTTCCATGTGTGACCTTACAATTCACCAGTACTCTACCCCTGAACTTAAGGGTACCCTTCCACGATTTGAACTTCCAAAGGAATTCCAGAAGCACGAGGACTACACCCAGAACCAGGACGACTACATGCGCCACATCGTCGAAGAAGGACTCCGCAAGCGCTATCCTGAAATCACGAAAGAAATCCGCATGAGGTGCGAATACGAACTTGGAATCATCTTCGGCATGGGCTTTTCCGGCTACTTCCTCATCGTTTGGGAATTCATCAACTGGTCGAAATCCCTTTACGACAACATCCACGACAAGCCAAAGCACTACATTCCCATCGGTCCGGGCCGCGGTTCCGGTGCAGGTTCCCTTGTCGCCTACTCCATGGGCATTACGGACATTGACCCATTCCGATTCAAACTGATTTTCGAACGATTCCTTAATCCTGAACGCGTTTCCATGCCGGACTTTGATATCGACATGGACTTCGACTTCAGACAGGAAATCATCCAGCATACAAGAGACCTTTACGGAGACAGCCAGGTTGGACACATCGTCACCTTCGGTACTTTGAAACCAAAGAATGTTCTTGCCGATGTAGGACGAATCCTTGACATTCCGCTTTCAGATGTAAACATGCTCAAGAAATGCGTCCCCGACAGTCCTAAGGCAAAGCTCAAGGACTGCTTCAACGAGCCTACTGAAAAAATGCCTGACGGCGGACAGCTGATTCCTTACAAGGATGACCCTAAATTCGCAAAACTTTTCGAGCTTGCAATGAAGCTGGAAGGCTGTATCAGAAACACAGGCCTCCACGCTTCCGGCATGGTTATCGGACTTACCGCCCTGCCAGACTGGGCCCCGGTATTTGCCATTACAGACGCCGACGGAAAGATGAAGACCGCCGTTCAGTACACAATGGACATCATCGAGCCTTGCGGCCTCGTTAAATTCGACTACCTTGGACTTAAGACCCTTTCACTCATACGCTATACGGAAGACATCATCAACAGTCACCTTCCGGAAGGTGCAAAGCCAATCAACACCAGGGAAATTCCGGAAGACGACAGGGAAACCTTCGAGATGTTTGCCCGTGGAGAAACGGTCGCCATCTTCCAGTTTGAATCTCCGGGAATGCAGAAATGGATGAAAGCCCTTCAGCCAAACTGTCTTGATGACCTTGTTGCCATGAACGCCCTTTATCGTCCGGGTCCTATGGCTTACATCCCTAACTTCGTTGAAGGCAAGAAAGACCCTGCAAAGATCAACTATCCTGACCCATGTCTTGAAGGAATCCTTAAGGAAACTTACGGTATCATGGTTTACCAGGAACAGGTTATGCAGGTTTCCCAGAAGATTGCGGGATTCTCCCTTGGTGGTGCAGACATGCTCCGCCGTGCCATGGGTAAAAAGAAACCTGAAGTTCTGATGGGAAAGAAAAAGGAATTCGTAGAAGGCGCCCTCAAGGAAGGCTTTACAACGGAACACGCAGAAGACATTTTTGAAATCATGGTTCCATTCGCGGGCTACGGTTTCAACAAGTCCCATGCGGCAGCCTATACTGTCCTTGCATACCGCACGGGATGGCTTAAGTGCCACTACCCTGCAGAATTCATGGCAGCCAACCTTACAAACGAAATCACAACTACAGACGGACTTCCCTTCTATATAGAAGAAGCAAGAAAGATGGGCGTTGCCGTAGATGCCCCTGATGTGAACCGTTCCGACATTAACTTCGATGTTGTCGACGGAAGAATTGTCTTTGGCCTTCGCGGAATCAAGGGAATGGGAACGGGTGCCGCCGCTGCCATCGTAAAAGAAAGGAAAGACAACGGACCTTTCACTTCCTTCATGAACTTCCTTGAACGCTGCCTTAAGCTTCGCGATTCGGGAACAGACGAAGAAACAGGAGAAAAACGTGCACCTAAGCAGCTTGTAAACAAAAAGGCCATTGAAGTCCTCATTCAGACAGGCGGATTCGACCACCTGGACCAGAACCGTGCAACCCTCCTGAAAAATTACGAGGCCGCCGTTGCCTACGAAGAAAAAATCCTTGCGGAAGCTTCTTATGGACAGGTAAGCCTTTTTGCAGATTCAGGCATAAAGGAATTTGCAGACTTTAAGTTTGAACAGGTTGAAGAAATGCCTAAGATGGCGCTGCTCAACATGGAAAAGGAACTTATAGGCTGCTTTGTTTCCGGACACCCTCTTGATGACTGGAGAAGCGTCATTGAAAAATGCTCTTCGATAAATAGCCAGAACATAATCCGCTACGGAAAAATTGCCCTTGCGGAAAAAGCCGCACAGGCAGAAAGCGGAGAAAAAAGATGGTCCAGAAATACTGGCACCACCTACATTGCAATCGGAATGGTGAACGGAATCAGAACCATCATGACAAAGAAAGGCGAACCTATGGCCTTTGCAAAACTTGACGACATGAACGGTTCCATCGACATCACCTTCTTCCCAAAGACCTGGGCACAGCTTAAGGATACAATCCAGAATGAAACTGTATACGCCTTCCGCGGTTCGGTGGACATGGGAACTCCGGAACAGCCTAGGGAAACTCCTAGCCTTATCGTCAATTCAATTGAAGACATAAACAGCCTGCAGCAGCGCTCCATTTCGGAAGTGCACATTCAGCTGGAACCTGGATTTGACAAGGTAAGGGAAATCTCTCAGCTGAAGGACATAATTTTTGGAGAACAGGGAATGGGCAACTGCATTGTCTTCTTCCACCTGGACAACATAAACGGAAGAAACTACATAGTTAAGGCAAACGGCCAGCTTAATGTTTCCCACAGCGAGGAATTCATAAGCCAGCTTAAGGACCTGCCTAATGTAGTTGAAGTCTGGACAAATTGACGGAAACCTGAAGGAAAGTTTGGGACACCACCCCTGCCCCAAACTTGTTTTATGGAAACATTTTGAGTATATTTAAATTATGAACGGAATTTTTGGAATCGCAGCCACTATTTTGACAATCTATTCTTTCCTCTGTTTTTTCAGGATCATCCTTACCTGGATCCCCGAAATGTCTTACTCAAAGGCAGCACAGTTTCTTGCAAACATCTGCGACCCCTACATGAATATCTTCAGGGGAATCAGATGGCTCAGAATGGGAAGCTTTGATTTTTCACCGGCGCTTGGCCTTTGTCTCCTTGGTGCGGCTTCATCCCTTTGCAGAATGCTTTCCAACGGCGGAACTGTTTCCATCGGCATGATTCTTGCAATGGCAGTTCAGGTGATTTTCTCAATAATTTCATCACTCATAGTATTCATCATAATCGTATTTGCAGTCAGGCTCATAGTAATCCTTATGAACGGGAACAACTACAATTCAAGCGGCTTCATGCTCAATCAGCTTGATTCCTCAATCTCTCCCCTTGTATACAGGATTGCAAGGACCTTCACAATTGGAAAGCCCCTTACATACAAGTCAGCCCTCATAATTGCAATCATTTCGCTTGTTGTCGTGAATTTTGTACTGAACATAGCTTCGGGACTTATCATCGGGGTGCTTGCAAACCTTCCTGTATAAGCGATGTTTTTGAATGAACTGAAAGTAACTGTAGAATCTCTTGCTGGAGTTGGACCTGCCACGGCAAAACAGTTTGCAAGGCTGAACATTTTTACCGTTGCAGACTTACTTTCCGTTTATCCCAGGGACTACGACGACAGGACCAAGAAAGTTACCCTGGCAGAATTTTCACAGAATCCCAAAGTTCATACAATCTGCAAAGTCATTGCCCACAGCTGGTTCGGTTACGGGAAAATGAAAACCCTTAAAATCCAGGTTACAGACGGAACTGCAAACGCATCCCTCATAGCCTTCAACAGAAGCTTCCTGGAAAAATCACTTCCCGTTGGAAGCATCATTTCCCTTACCGGCAGATTTGAAATAAAATACAACGAACTTCAGTCCACGGCATTTGAAGCTTCCCGCCTTGCCTACGAAGGAAACCTTGTGGATTACATTTCTGCACCGGTTCCAGACAGCGGACTGAATTCAGTCTATCCCCTTACAGAAGGATTAAGCCAGAAGAACTACAGGAAAACCGTTGCGGCAGCCCTTAAAGCCTACGGCAAGACTGTTTCAAACGAACTGCCTGACAGCATCATTCAGGAAAGGAACCTTCTGCAAAAACATGAAGCCCTGATGCAGATCCACATGCCGCAAAATCTTGAACAGGTGGAAGAAGCAAGGCGCACCCTCATTTACGAAGAACTCTATCAGTTTGAATACAAGATGGCACTAAGAGCCTTAAGGCACCGCGGTGCATTACCATCGGACCAGCAGGTAACGAAATCAAGGGAAGTTACAAAAGAAGATTTCCTTGAATCCCTTTCTCCAAGGCAAAAACAGCTTGCATCAAGACTTTCCTTTGAACTTACTCCGGACCAGATGAAAGCAATAATGGACATCAATGCCGACATCGACAGAAGCCAGGAAGAATTCAACGCAATGATGAACAGGGAACTTGAAGCGGCCAATAAAGAAGAAAGGCCTCCCTTCAACATGCAGCGGCTTTTGCAGGGGGATGTTGGCTCCGGAAAAACGCTCGTATCCTTTTTTGCCTGCCTAAGGACCATTGACTACGGCGGACAGTGCGCCATCCTTGCACCAACTGAACTGCTTGCAAGGCAGCATGCGGAAAACGCCGCAAAACTTCTGGAACCGGTGAATGTACAGGCTGCCTTCCTTACGGGAAACCTTAAAAGCGCAGGCAGGGAAAACCTTGTAAACGCCCTCCGTGACGGAACCATAAATCTTGTAATCGGAACCCATGCGCTCTTTAGCCGCAATGTTTCATATAAAAAACTTCAGCTGGCCATCATCGACGAACAGCACAGGTTCGGTGTTGCCCAAAGGGAAAGCATCATAGACAAGGGAAGGGTTTCATTCGGGGCAACGGCCCACACTCCAGATGTGCTCATGATGAGTGCCACCCCAATTCCACAGACTCTTGCGCTGACTGCCTTCGGGGACCTTGATGTAAGCATCATCAGGACAATGCCCCAGGGAAGAAAACCCGTAAAGACATTGCTCACGGTAATGGGTAACGAAAGGAATGTTTATGAAGCGGTCCGAAAGGAATTGAATGCAGGACACCAGGCCTATTTTGTCTATCCAAGAATCGGAGAAGAAACCGAAGAGTCAGACAACGACAGGTCACTTAAGGCTGCGGAAGAAATGTACGATTTCCTTTCAAGGCAGGTGTATCCAGGCATAAGCTGTGCCCTCATCCACGGAAAAGTTCCGGAAGAAGACCAGAAGAAGATTCTTGAAGATTTCAGCGCCGGAAAAACAAAAGTCCTCATTGCAACCACTGTAGTGGAAGTTGGAGTTGATGTGGGAAACGCCACTTGCATTGTAGTAGAGCATGCCGACAGGTTTGGACTTGCAGAACTGCATCAGCTTAGGGGACGCGTCGGTCGATCCGATTTGCAGTCCTACTGTTTCCTTATTTATGGAAAGAACATTACGGAAGAAGGAAAGGCAAGGCTTAAGGCACTTCACGAAAGCACCGACGGATTCTACATTGCAGAACAGGATTTAAAATTAAGAGGTCCCGGAGAAATATCCGGAACCTCCCAGTCTGGTTATCTTACCCTTTCCATTGCAGACCTTGCACGGGACAAGGAAATATTGAAAATTGCAAGATACGATGCCTTTAAGCAACTACATAGTCATGGAGAGACTTGTTCTTAGAAGCATAATCCCTAAGAGTCTCAACAGCCTTCTTTTCAATCTGGCGAACCCTTTCGCGGGAAAGATTCATCTTTTCACCAACTTCCTTAAGGGTTCTTTCGCCATAACCGTTAAGCCCATAGCGCATTGCCACCACGGCTGCAGATTTTCTGTCCATTGCAGCAAGGGCTGCATTTATGTCATCCTTCATAGCCTGTTCGATGGCTGTTTCTTCAGGATTCAGGAATGCTGATTCAATGGTATCAAGAAGAGTTGTCTCAGAATCTTCAGACAATGTCTTATCGAGCCTCTTCATGTCCCTTGAAATCTCAAGCATCTCGCGAACATGATACTGTGTCATTCCAAGCATTGAAGCAACTTCATCGAGTTCTTCAGCTTCTGATTTATTTCCCAAAGGATTAACTTCATTTTTTGCCTTCTTGATCTGGCGGAGTTCCTGTTCCTTGTTTACAGGAAGACGGATTGTTCTGCCAGTATCAAGGATTGCCTTAAGGATGCTCTGGCGAATCCACCATACGGCATAGGAAATGAAGTGATAGCCCTTTGATACATCAAAGTGTTCCAGTGCCTTCATAAGTCCAAGGTAACCTTCGCTGATAAGGTCTTCAAAATCCAATCCGCGGTTACGGTACTGGGCGGCAACCTTAATGACAAACCTCATGTTGGAAGTAAGGATCAGGTCACGGGCTTTCTTATCTCCCCTAAGGGCTTTTTCTGCAGCCTCTGTTTCCTGCTCCGGAGTCAAAAGAGGATACTTTTTAACTTCGTTAAGGTGCATCTTTACAACATCATCATAACAAACAGAACTCTTTTTCATTTTCTTCCTCCTGGCTTTCTGCCAATAGTTGCTACTAAAGTAACAGCATATAACATGCCAAGAATAATCATTTTTGCCTGTTTTTTTCAAAAAAAATGATTTTGCACGAAAATTTTCTGAATTTGCCCTCAAAAAGATAAAAATACACCACGGAAGACTTAAAAACAAAAAGCCACCGCATCAAAATGACACAGTGGCCTTTATCACAGACTGAAACGAGTCAAAATGACCCGCTTTCTGTTTTCTTCTATTCTACAATAGCAATAATGTCGCAGTTCTTGAGGATGAGGTAGTCTTCTCCATCCATCTTGATTGTTGTTCCTGCGTACTTGTCGTAGAGAATCTTGTCGCCAGGCTTTACAGCAATCTTTTCCTTTTCTGTTCCAGGACCAACAGCAACGACTTCTGCCTGCTGTGTCTTTTCCTGTGCTGTTTCAGGGATGATGAGTCCGCCAGCTGTCTTTGTTTCTGCAGCTGCCTGCTTTACGAGAACTCTGTCTGCCAAAGGTTTGATTGTCATTTATTTTCCTCCAAATTAACTTCTTTTTGTATCGTTAATAAATCTACAAATTTTTTTAACTAAAGTCAAATTTCAGGCAATTTTTATTTTGCCATCTTGATTTTTTTCTGCAGGAGACGGGCCCTGTTATGGGTGTTGTCCAGAGAAAGGGCATATTTAAGGGATCTTGAAGCACTTCTTGAATCCCCAAGGTTCCAGTTGATTTCTGCAATTCGGTACAGAATTTCGGCCTTTTCCTTTGCGCTGTCTGTCCTTGAGCTTGCAAGGTTCAGTATATTGAGGGCCTCTTCCAGATTGTCGATGCTTGCATAAACTACGGCAAGATTAACAAGGGAATTGGTTACGCTTCTGTTTCCCGACGAAGTATTAAGGGCAGGAAGCCTCTGACCATATCTGTCGGCAATAAACCTGTACAAACCTGCACCATGGGCAAAATCAGCATTCTTGCAGGCAAACCAGGCGGCAAGCTCGCATTCCCAAAGTTCAAGGTCTTCAGGCCGTTCATAGATGTTGAAGTCGTACTTTTTATGCAGGTAGCTGTCAAAAACCCCTTCCGCTTCCTTTATCATTCTTTCTTCAATCAGATAGGCAGTGCAGTACCTTGCAATTTCAGATGGATATCCCCTTTCATTTTCATTGTTTTCAAGAAGAACCCAAATGTCCGACACTGATTTTTTCATGCCGTGGGTTTTCTTATATTCGTTATCAAGGGAATCCTTAAGCACAAGAATTGCAGGGGCCTTTCCGGTTTCCCCCAGGGAATCAATATGGGCGTAAACATCCTCGACAGTCACCACAGGAATCTCATCGTGGGCTTCCATCTGCAGAGTCCTTACACCGGCAGCTCTGAGCCTTTTAGAAAGTGCGTCTTCCTTTGGCCAGTAAAGCTGATCGATTGCAAGAAGTCCCTTGCCCGAAACACCTGGAATAAATTCCGGAAACCTTTCGGCTATGTAATTGAAGCGCCTGTATTCTTCAAGGACATCTTCATGGCGCCTTGAATACATTGCCCCGTTCATGCAGAGGACAGGCGTAAGGTATTTTTCATTGTTCATGGAAGCAAGCTTAAGCCTCAGTTCTTCACTTCGGTCTTCTTCACCTTCAACATAGCAGCAGTCAGTCTGCAGGGTTAATATCTCTGCATAAATGTTTTCAGAATAGTCGCCTGTACCGTCAAGGGATGCAAGGCGCTCGCTTGCCTCAAGGGATTCAAGGCTTTGGGCATAAAGTCCGGCGTCAAAGAAAACGCTGCCCCAAAAGAGGCTGTCCCTGTAATTTGTTATTCGCTGGGGATAGAGTTCCGCGGCAGAAATGTACTCGCCCTTCTTCATTAATACTGAAGCCGCATTGTAAAGCCACCTGTTGTCTTTTGAACCTTTGTAAGCACCGGCATAAATCGGAATGAATTTGTCGTTGCAGAAAATGTCCTTTATCTGATCACCGGTCATGTCGGGCAAAAGGCTTGCGGCTTTTAAAACTTTTCTGGATTTCTTTTTGTAGGAAGAGAATGCCTCGTCAACCACCTGACCCTTTTCTGAAATGGATGTAAGGGCTTTTCTTAAAACGCATTCCGAATAGAGGGAAGCATAGTTTGTCTTTTCAAGGCACCTGCTGATTACAAAAGCTTCCTCCAGCCTTTCTTCGCGCAAAAGGAAATTTACATAGATTGCAGACAGTTCAGGATTTTCAGGGAGTTTTTTAAGGCCTTTGACAAGAACTTTCTCGGCAAGTTTTTTTTCGCCAAGAAGGAAGTACCGCTTGTAGACGCCAAGCCGGTCATAAGAGCTGTAGGCTTTCTTTTCCAGCTTTTTCAACGCCTTTATCGCACTGTCATTTGAGTTCTGTGAAATAAAGGCATCGATGGAATCAAGCTGAGATGTGAAGGACGAACCTTCGGAATGTGAAGAACATGATGAAATGCACATCGCAAATAGAGACGATAAAATCACTATGCAAAGGCATTTCAATCTCACGCTTTTACTTCTTCCTTGCGGATTGTATCAAGAATTGCATTGATGAATTTAAATGAATCGTCTGTTCCAAAATCCTTTGAGATTCCGATTGCTTCATCAATTACAATAGTAGGATTAAGATCTTTCTGATAGAGGATTGCAAAAACACTGATGCGGAGAACTGCAAGAGTCACCTTGTTCAGTCTGCTGAAATCCCAGCCGCCTGAAAGATGAGTCTTAATCTTTTCATCTATTTCATCAATGTGGTTGATGGTTCCTGCAATGAGGAGACGGGCAAAATCATACTCCTCTGCCTTTGTATCAGTTTCATTTGCTTCGTCAAGTTCTTCCTTGAGTTCTTCCGGAACAATGTCATTTTCAGAACCATTCTGAATCCATTCAAGTTTCAAAAGATCATCCAACGACATTTTTCCTACATCGTAAGAATACAATGCCTGAACTGCAAGAATACGGGCGTTTCTACGAGACACTTATATTTCCCCTTACCAGTTAAGAAGTTTTGTCAAAGCGTCACCCTTCTTTTTGCGGTCAACGTTTGCATCTGTATTGAGTTCCTTAGCAAGATCCTGAGCAGCCTTTGTAAAGTACTGCATCTGTTTCTGCTGAGAAAGATTTGTCTTGATATAGTCGTAAACAGTCACTGTTGTTTCCGGCTGAACTACATCGCTGAGTGAAAGAAGCTTTGCGTCATACTTCTTGAGAACAACATAGAACTGGAAATCACTTGAAGTTTCTGTTGTTTCGCTTACATAAGTTTCCTTGTGAGAGAAGAGTTCACGGAGCTTTTCATCAGACCACCTCAAAGCCTGTGCCTGCTGTGAAGTCTTTGCAATGAGCAATTCTCCAGCCTGGTAACTTTTTCCGTTTTCAGGAGCTGCAATGAAAGCAGTAGACTTTTTTGCATCCTTGATGTACTGGTTTCTCATGTCTTCACAAAGCGACTTTGCAGCCATGTCGTTGCTTCCCTTCGGAACCATAACGAGGAAAAGTTTCATCATTTCGTCCCACTTGAAGCTGGACTTGTTCATTTCAAAAGCATTGCGGATTTCTTCGTCAGTTGCAGCAACTGCACGGATTTCATTCTGCTTTACCTGTGAAACATAGTTCTGGATTACAAGCTGGCTCTTAAGGTATGCCTTGTAGTCAACAAGGGACATGCCGCTTATTTCCCTAACATATTCGTCAAGAGTCTTTCCGCTCTGCTTTTTTACAAGTTCTTCAACTTCCGATTCTGTAACCTGTCTTCCAACCTGCTGGCTGAATGTTGAAAGGAAAGCATTGTCCACCTGGCTGTCAGATACTGAAAGACCGCTTTTTGCAGCTGCCTGGCAGAGAAGTTTTTCGCTGATCATGTTTTCAAGGAGAGCCTGCTTCTGTTCTGCAGGGAAAGATTCCATACCGTACTGCTTCTGAACAAAAGCAACCCTTGTCTTAAGCTGCTTGAGTGTAATTGTTTCTGATTTATTATGCTTAACTACAGCAAGAGGAGTCATATCGCTCTGTGCAAAAACTGCAGCACAAGCAATCATAGATGCAAGGAAAGTTGTGATAATCTTTTTCATAATTTACCTCTAAGATTACAACATGCAACCTTAGGAAAAGGTTACATGCGTGCAATCATTATTTTTACTTGTCCAATGGAAGGCCACCGCTGATTGTGGCGCGGATACGGCGTACACCGGCAGAAGATGACTGTTCCTTTTCGATCTTGAAGTCACCGATCTGTGCTGTATGCTGAACATGAGGTCCACCACAAACTTCCTTGCTGAACCACTTGTCCTTAGTACCGATTGTATAAACCTTTACGTCTTCACCGTACTTGTTTGTGAACAATGCACGGGCGCCTTCTTCCTTAGCCTTGTCAAGAGGCATGATTTCCATTGTAACAGGAAGGTCAGCCTTAATCTGCTCATTAACGATATCCTGAACCTGCTGGATTTCTTCCTTTGTCATTGGACGTTCGAAAGTAAAGTCGAATCTCATGCGTTCATTTGTAATGTTAGAACCTTTCTGAGCAACCTGTTCACCAAGAACATTGATGAGTGCCTGCTGAAGGAGGTGTGTTGCTGTATGGTACTTTGTTGTAACGTCAGACTGTTCTGCAAGACCACCCTTTGCGCTGCCTGCATCAAGGGACTTTGAAGCTTCCTTGTGCTTGCGTTCAGCTTCCTTGAAGCCTTCTGTATCAACTGTGAATCCGTTTTCTGATGCAAGTTCCATTGTAAGTTCAAGAGGGAAACCGAATGTATCAAAGAGACGGAATGCAACCTTACCGCTAACTTCCTTCTTTGGATTCTTCATGAGGTTAGGAAGCATCTTCTGGAATTCCTTTTCGCCGTTCTTGAGGGCGTCGCGGAACTTTGCTTCTTCCTGTGTAAGCTCGCTCTTTACCTTCTGTGCATTCTGTTCAAGTTCAGGATATGCGCACTTGAAGTTTGCGATTACTGCTTCTGCGATTTCTGCAAGGAATGCCTGGTCGATGCCAAGCTTCATGCCTTCGCGAACTGCACGGCGGATAAGGCGGCGGAGAACATAGCCTGCTCCAATGTTAGATGGAGAAACACCCTTCTGGTCGCCAAGAATGAATACTGAAGAACGGCTGTGGTCAGCGATGATGCGAACCGAGCGGTCCTTTGCTTCGTCTGTGCCGTACTTGTAGTTTGCAAGTTTTTCAACAACAGCGATGATTGGCTGGAATACTTCTGTAAGGTAAACGGAAGTCTTTCCCTGAAGGATACAGTTTGTTCTTTCAAGACCCATACCTGTATCTACATTCTGCTTTGGAAGTGGAACCAAAGTCTTTTCATCCTTGCGTTCAAACTGCATGAAAACGTTGTTCCAGATTTCCATCCAGTTGGCGCTGTCTGTCCCCTTGTTTGATCCCTGTGGTGGAAGTCCTTCCCCAACCCAGTAGAAAATTTCTGTATCAGGACCACAAGGACCTGTTGGACCTGCTGCCCACCAGTTGTCGCTTGCAGGAAGGTATGCAATCTTGTCTTCCGGCATGCCTACTTCCTTCCAGTATGATGCAGCTTCTTCATCACGAGGAGCATTTTCATCACCTGCGAAAACTGTTACGGAAATCTTTTTTGGATCCAATGCAAGCCAGTCTTTGCTTGTAAGGAATTCATATGAGAATGCAATGGATTCTTTCTTGAAATAGTCGCCGAGGGACCAGTTACCAAGCATTTCAAAACAGGTAAGGTGGCTTGGATCACCTACTTCGTCGATATCACCAGTGCGAACACACTTCTGATAGTCTGTAAGGCGTGTTCCTGCAGGATGCTTTTCGCCCAACAAATAAGGAACGAGAGGGTGCATGCCTGCTGTTGTAAACAATACTGATGGGTCATTTTCAGGAATAAGAGACTGTCCTGAAATCTCTGCATGATTCTTTGATTTAAAAAACTCAATGTACTTAGAGCGTAATTCGTTAGCGGTCATAATCGCATATTATAGAAAAATCAACAAAAATATTCAATGAATTTGAAAATCCAAAAGACAGTATAACAAGATGAAAATACTACCAGTCAGTCCGATTCTGTCAAAACCGCTTACCCCAACAGTCGTGTCAAAACCATGAAGAGGACGGTGTTTCCTATGATGCTTGCCATGCTGTTGCGGAAGATTAAATGCAGCACCCCGGACACTGCTACACAGATGAAATAAGGCGCACAGGTTGCGGTGGAAGTAAAATCCACATCCTTGAAGCAGTAGACAAGAAGAACCATCATGATCAGCGGAGGAGCATACTTTTCGATGAAGCGGATACAAAGGGGAGGATTCTTTTTTGCAAAGATCGCAAATGGAAGAACTCTTGTTGCAAGGACAACAAGGCCGGAAACAAAGACAGCGGCAAGAGCCTGTCCCAGGGAAAGCCGTTCAACACCATCGGCAAGAAGATTGTGAGGCTTACTGAAAACAAGGAACAGAACCACAAAGACTGCCATGGAAACTGCGGCAAGGGCAATTCCACCTTTGGAAACCTCTTCTTTTTTTTCGGAAGGGACCATTTCCCCCCTTTCGTTTTTGCTGTTCCTGTAATAGGACTTTCCGCGCAAAAGGAAAAGCATGGCAAGGCCAAAGCAAATGGAAACCCAGATGATCCCTGAAGAATCGAACCTGCCTGCCTTGAAAAGCCAGACAGTAAATCCGCAGATGAGGGCACCTACAGCAGGACCAAGAACATCTTTGCGGGTAAGAATCTGTTCGACAGCAAGGACAACAAAAAGTGCAGTGAGCGCAAAATCAACGCCCGCAAGATACTGGGTCAGATTGTAGACTTCAAGAACCTTGTAGGCAGCAGCGCCAATAAGGCACCCGATAACCCAGTAGCTCTGGTCAAGGAAAGAAACCAGATTATAGAATTTTCCCGCGTCAACACCGGCAGGAACTTCCACAGTGGTAACCAGTGCAAAAGTTTCATCGGTGATCGAATACATGAGGTAAGGACGGCGGCGGATGTAGTTCTTGTACCTGTCGATGAGGGAAAGCCCGTAGAAAATATGACGGATACTCAAAAGGAATTCGGCAAGGACAATAACCGAAAGGACTGTCCCCGTTGAAAAAAGGGCAACGGCAAAAAACTGTCCGGCACCCGTAAACATTGCAACTCCCATGAGAGGGGAAAGCCACCACGGATAGCCTGCATTGACAATAAGAAGCCCAAAAGGAATCCCAATCGAAATGTACCCGAAGAAAACAGGCACTGTTACCTTCAAGGCCTGTGCAATCATATTTTTATTCATGCGCCAAATTGTATTGAATTCAAATGCAAATTTCTATAAAATATATGAACTATTATATCCCTCACCGCGGCAAAATATTTGGTGAGAAAATCACCATGGTGAATAGGAGTTAATATTATGGCAACAAGAAGAAACCCTCGTTTCAAGGAATGCAGAAGACTTGGTGTTAACGTATGTGGACATCCAAAGGCAATGAACAGAGCTAACGATCCAGCTTTCAAGAAGACAAAGAAGACTTCTGAATACGGAAAGCAGCTTTGTGAAAAGCAGAAGGTAAAGGCTTACTATGGTATCATGGAACGCCAGCTTCGCCGCTACTACGACATTGCTTCCCGCAAGGAAGGCAAGACAGGTGAAAACCTCATCGTAGGATTGGAAACACGTCTCGACAACCTCGTATACCGCATCGGATTCGCAAACTCAATCCGCATGGCACGCCAGCTTGTATCTCACGGTCACATCCGTGTTGATGGAAAGAAGGTAAACATCCCTTCACTCCAGGTAAAGGTTGGTCAGGTAATTTCTCTCCGCGAAAAGTCAATGAAGAATGAACAGATCAAGGCTTCTTTCCTTAACGGAAACCGCCGCCCATTGGACTACATCGAAGTTTCAGAAGAATCTTTCTCTGGAAAGCTTATCATGATGCCAAAGCGCGCAGAATGCCCTGTTGAAATCAACGAACAGCTTATCGTTGAATTCTACTCTAAGTAATTTTCTATTGCCAGAAAAGGAAAGGCTGTTCTTTCGGGAACAGCCTTTTTTTTTGCCATGTCAGGAATCAGTGCTGTTAAATAAGCCGTTGCAGGATCACCCTTCGTAGATTGCAGGGAACAATCCGTTTTTCATCACGATGGAATAGAGGCACATGGCCATGATGTTTTCATCAAGCCCCGGTGTTTCACGAAGGGATTCATCAGTGTGTGCAAGAAGAGCCAGGATGGAAGAAGTTGCACCGTTATTCCAGATCTTAGAGGCGCGGTCATACTGCTCCTGCTTTTTCTTTCCGCTGAAACCAGCCGTCTTAAGCTGAACATCAGTAGGACGGGCTCCGTTGGCATGGATTGCATGCCATGACCTGAGCTGGCGGAAACAATATGTAAGGCCTGCTATGAGTGCAATAAGGTATCCTGATTTTGAAGAAGCCTTGATTTTTTCAAGGATGTCGATTGAAGTTTCAAACCGCTGGGATGGATTCTTTGAACCGTCTGCCATTGCATCAAAAAGAGTAAAGGCATTTTCTTCGCGGTTATGGGAAAGGATCTTGTCCACATCGTCGCAGGTAACGGTATGCCCTTTTTCAAAGCAGAAGAAAAATCTTGAACACTCGGACCTGAGGGCATCAGTATTGTTCTCAATCATTTCAAGAATCTGTTCCACTGCATCGGAAGTTACGGAAAAACCGTTCTTGCGGAAGAAAGATTCCACCCACTGAGCCTTCCTGTTTTCAAACATTTCCCAGAAAACTTTCTTGTGGTCTCCCGCACAGGCAGACTCAAGTTTCTTGTCTATGCCGTTTTCATCGGAAACAAGAATGAGGGTGTTTTTACTTTCTGAAGAAGCCTTAACCCATCCCACAAGGAGATCTACATCCCCCTTGCCCTTGATGAGTTCGGCACTGCGGACAGTAATGAAAAGAGCAGGTTCGAAAAGGCTTCCATTCTGCAACTGTGCCACAAGGTCTGCAACACGAATGTCAGATGCATAATAACGGTATTCGGAAATGTCACCGTTCCTTTTCTTTGCCTGCTCGCGAATATTTGCAATAGCATCATTTTTTTCACCGGCTTCTGGACCAGTGAAAACATAGAATTCACAGGAAGCCATAATCAGTATGTTCTTACAAGACCTACCATGATGCCTGCAATTTTCACATCGTTGGAATAAATAGGCTGGAAGTCAGGATTTTCCGGCTGAAGACGCACCCTATCCTGCTCCTTATAAAATCTTTTGAGTGTAATTGCATTGTCAACAACAGCCACTACAATCTGTCCTTCGGCGGCAATTTCTGATTGCTCGATGATTGCAAGGTCCCCTTCGAGGATTCCTGCATTGATCATGCTTGCGCCGCGAACATTGAGGGCAAAATATGTTTTTCCAGGCTTTACGAAAGGCTCTGCAATTGTTACATAACCGTCAAGATTTTCTTCTGCAAGAAGAGGTTTTCCAGCAGCAATCGTTCCAAGTTTTGGAACCTTAGTAACAAAAACCCTTGGTTCCTGAACAGTTTCGCCTTTGATTACGCGGAAAGAGCGGGAACGCTTCTGACACTGGGAAAGATAGCCTTTTTTCTGGCATGCAGCAATGTGATCCTGAACAGCACGGAGAGAGATGCCGAAATTTTCGCCGATTTCGCGTACTGTTGGAGGATAACCGTTCTCTTCCGAAAACCTTGCAATGAATTCAAGGACTTCCTTCTGACGGTCGGTCAAAGCTTTCATTTATTCCTCCTCGAATTTTGATTCAAAGAGAGCCAAGATTGCCTCTGCTGCTTCTTTTTCGTCTGCACCTTCTGCTTTAAGTGTAAGTGTTGTGTTGTATCCGGCAGCCATGGTGATTACGCCCATGATTGATTTTGCATTTACAGAAGCTGTTTCTTTTTCAAGAAGAATTTCCGAAGCAAATTTATTTGCTGTCTGTGCAATAAGTGCTGCAGGTCTAGCGTGGATTCCAGCGCGGTTTCTAACTGTTAAAATCTTTTCAATCACAATATCCTTCCTTTTTAGATCAACATATATTTATTTACACTTTTTATATCAATATAAATCTTCGCCGCCGTAGTAAGCCTTCTGGGCTTCCCCGGATTCAATCCAGCGGAGAATGTTCTGGTTAAATTCCCTTGCCGAATAATATCCCATTGTCTTGAGACGCTCGTTCATAGCAGCAGCCTCAATGATGATAGGGAGGTTACGGCCTGGCTTAACAGGAATTTCAATGAGAGGAATCTTTACCCCAAGCATGTCCATAAAGTGGGTTTCTGTACCGATTCTGTCATAAACCTTTGTCTGATCCCAAGTTTCAAGCTTGATGACAATCTGAACTTCCTTCTGTTCGCGAATGGCACCGACACCATAAAGCTGGGCAACATTGATGATACCAAGTCCGCGGATTTCCATGTGGTGGCTGATGAGTTTGTTTGCACCCTGCCCCAGAATGGAGTTACCGTTAACACAGCGGATTTCAACGATGTCATCTGCAACAAGACGATGACCTCGTTCAATAAGTTCAAGGGCAGTTTCACTTTTACCAACACCAGATTCTCCGGTAAGAAGAATGCCGACACCGTAAACTTCAACAAAAACGCCGTGAAGGGTTTTGCTAGGTGCAAATATGTTGGAAAGAACACGAATGATTCTCTGGGCAAATTCAGAAGAACCAAGATCCGACTGAAGGACCGGAACACCGGAAGCTTCTGCAAGGGAAAGAATTGTCTCCGAAGGCTGAAGGTTCTGGCTGAAAACTACGCAGGGAATTTCGTATGTAAAGAATTTTTTTACAGGATCAAGATTTTCTTCACTTTCAAGTTTCTGAAGGTAGGCATATTCGCCGCGACCAAAAAGCTGAACTCGCTCATGGGCAAAGGATTCATAGAATCCGGAAAGGGCAAGACCAGGCCTGTTCACATCGGAAGCCTTAATCTCGCGAGAAAGCCCGTTGCGTCCTGCAAGACAGCGAATGTTGAGAGAGTTGTGTCCTTTTAAATCCATGTCCAGCAAATTGAGGACGCTGATGGTCTTATCCGACATAATTATACTATACAGTTATATCCGATTAAACACAATAGGACCTTTTTTGACTTCCGGTGGGATTTTCCAACATTAAGATTAATTTAAGCATGCCGGCAAAGGCCTGAAGTTTTCATTCAACCCGTAAAACTATGGGCCTCTTTCACCGAAAATATAACTGACCTTTAAATAACAAAAAGTAGCAGCTGGGGGTACGGATGAAGATTTTTAATTTACCGGAACAGCACAACAATCTATCGGAAAATGAACCTGGAAGATTCTGGTTTTCCTTCAGTTCATTCAATTTGAATGCGGCGGAACTGAAGAATCAGGACAGGGATATTTTCCAGACTAAAACTGATTTTGAAAATTGCAATGTCATCTGTCCAAATACAGCAAAGGAGAAATATGAAAAAAGACAGGGAATGGTTTGAAAACGAAGACTTCTGGCTTAACTACGGCCCCATCATGTTTGACGAACAGCAATGGGCACAGGCCAACGGCATTGCAGAAAAATGCATTGAGATTGCTGGACTCAAAGAAGGTGATTCTGTTCTTGATGTCTGCTGTGCCGTCGGTAGAATAAGCGTGGAACTTGCAGCCCAGGGAATGAAGGTTACGGGAGTAGACATTACACAGCCCTTCCTTGACGCGGCAAAAGAAAGCGCGGAAGACGAAGGCGTTGAACTGGAACTGGTTAACCACGACATGAGGACCTTCAAGGCAAAAAGGAAATTCGACGCTGCCGTAAACATCTACAATTCCTTTGGTTACTGCGACAAGATTGAAGACGACATAAAAATCCTCAAGCAGGTTTACAGGAACCTTAAGAAAGGCGGAACTTTCATTCTTGAATGCATCAGCCGTGAAAGTGCAATTAAATATTTTACACCTGGCGAATGGTTTGAAAGGGCCGGAATGACAGTCCTTACAGAATTCAAGGTTAAGGGTGCATGGGAAGGATTGAATTCAAGGTGGATCCTCATAGACAAAAACGGAAAGAAAATTGACCACACCTTTGTCCAGCGACTTTATTCTGCGGCAGAACTCAGGGACATACTCATCAGGGAATGCAAGTTCAAGACTGTGGAAGTATACGGTGGTTTCAACAGGATTCCTTATGACCAGAATCTTTCAACAATGGTCATTGTGGCAAGAAAATAAAAAGGCAGTTGGCTTGGGCAGCCAACTGCCAAGGCATTAAGGAGGTTCCTGGAATTTACTGTCCAGAAGGCAGTGTCATTTGCTTTCGGCTGGAAGTTTCATTTACCTTTTTAAGGCCTCTAATTCATCATCGGCAAGCAATCTATATGCAAATTGCAACCCCTCTGTTTTTCCAGAACACTTCGCAGGCCTGTAATAATTTGAAAACAACGGGGGAATTATATCACCGCACATTATAAATAAAAGCGGGTAAAGCTCATGAAATTTTTTCGGGTCGACGCACAGTTTGTTTCGGGGAAAAAAACAGGTGCCCTGTTAGTCCAACTGGCATATGGATTGCTTCGTCGCCACGCTCCTCGCAATGACAGGCGAAAGCATTGCTAATCCAGGAGCCACCCCTCGTGTACAAATAAAACCAAAATAAAACCTAAACAGCAAAAAAAAATCGGCGTAGCAGAGGTTCGTGACAAATGACGACTTGCAACCGAAGGGCGCACTGGAGTCATTTGTCATGGTTCTCTGCGAGAGCCGATTTTTTTTATTGTTTATTATATATTCTTTTGACTTTCTGGGTTGTTGTCATTGCCAGAGCTTTTTCAAGAATCGTAATCTTGCTGATCCTTGCATAAGGCTGAAGGTTCTTGTTTATCTTGGCAACAATTTCATTTACTGCCGCAGAAACTTTTTCCGACTGACTGTCATTTTCACGATTCAATCCAAGTTTTGCAAAAAGGTCGTCTGAAGGATAGACAAGGGCCTCGATTTTTTCAGCCTTTGAAGCCTTGTCTTCAACATAGCCCTGAACAGTAATCTGCGCAATGTCTGTTTCCAGCTGGAAGGCATTTTCAATTTCTTCAGGGTAAACATTTTTTCCGCCGTCTGTAACGATCATGTTTTTTGCACGGCCACAGAGAACAAGATATCCTTCCCTGTCGATTTTACCAAGGTCTCCGGTCTTGAAGAATCCGTCTTCCGTAAACACCTTTGCAGTTTCTTCCGGCATGTTGTAATAGCCCTTGAAAACCATTGGTCCCTTAACGGCAACTTCACCCACCCCATTGTCTGCCTTGTCGATGATTTTCATTTCCATATGAGGGAAGAAGTACTGGCCAACAGATTCAATCTTAAAGTGATCCACAGGATTCAAAGTTATGATTGGGCTTGTTTCAGTAAGGCCATAGCCCTGAACAAAGTCGATTCCCATTTCGTTGTAGATCTTGAAAACGCTGGAAGCAAGAGGACCACCGCCACAAATTGCAATGCGGAGGGAATAGATGTTGGCCTGCTGAAGGACAGCCTTGAAAAGAACCTTGCCAGGATTTTTCCCCGTAAGCTTCTTAATGATGTAGGAAAGTTCAAGCATTATCTTGATTGCCGCATAAACGAAAGGGCCCTTAGACTTTATGCCCTTCATGATGCCTGCAAGCAGTTTGTTGAAAAGAAGAGGAACACCAAGAAGCATGGTGATTTTTCCTTCCTTCAATTCCTTCATGAGGCGGGTAACCGCCATGGATTTTCCATAGACTATTTCCGCACCAACAGAAAGGGATTCAATGAAAACTGCCTGCATTGTATAGGCATGATGAATCGGAAGGAGTGCGTAGAAAACATCTTTTTCAGAAAGGAACATTCTTGTCTGTGCAATGTAAGTGTCTGATACAAGGTTCTTGTGGGTAAGCATTACTCCCTTTGGAGTTCCCGTTGTTCCGCTTGTAAAAAGAATTACAGCCAGATCGTCTTCGGCATTTGCATGACTGTCAACCTGAGCATCTGCCTTAAGGCTGTAAGCATACCTTTCAGGGAATCTAGGATTGAGGGAACAGATTTTGTAATCGAAGGAAGAGGATTCAAAATGACTGTATTTTTCTTCATCAACAAAAAAGAATTTTGGTTTTGCTGTTGCAAGAAGATTTTCCATTTCCTTTTCGTGGAGCGCATAGTCAATGGGACACACAACAGCGCCGGCAAACATACCTGCAAGGAAAACAGTTCCCCACTCAGGAGAATTCTTTCCGGAAACGGCAATGCGGTCTCCCTTTTCAACTCCGTTTGCCTTGAACCAGGCGGCAAGGGAAAGAACATTATCCCTAACCTGTGAATAGGTCAAGGTATTCTTTTTGTCACCCTCAAAATCAGTAAAGCAAGGACGGTCTGGAAATCTTGAAGCCGTAATGCTGAACATTTCAGGAACAGTAGGCCATTCCCCTCCAAAATCTTTTCCCCGGTATGAATCCAGGAAACCCCATGGTTTTTCAAGTGCTTTTGCCATATCTGCTCCTTATATTCTATTAGCTTTATGCTTTTCTTTTTCCTTGTACTGTTCGATGTCTGCAAGCTTCAAAAGTTTTGAAAGGTCGCTGTTATCTCTGTTGAATGCAACGGCGCCAAGACTAATGGACAATTTGAATGATTCCTTTGAAGTTTCGTTCCATTTTTTGCACAAGTCTTCAAGGCGCTTCTTAAGGTTTTCAAACATGTCATAGGAAAGTGCAATGGAAAGGATTGCAAATTCATCACCGCCAAGACGCCCGATGGTATCTGCTTCTCGGAATGCTTTTTTCAGCAGCTGAACTTCTCCAAGTATTGCCCTGTCCCCGGCATCATGTCCGTAGGTATCATTTATTTTCTTAAGTCCGTCAATGTCACCAAAAATTACAAGCCCGCTTTTATTTGCTTCTATGGCAGCCTTAAGTTCATTCTGAGCAGCCTTCATGAATCCGCGTCGGTTAAAGATTCCAGTAAGTTCATCCGTGTAAGAAAGGATAGAAAGATTGCTGTTTGTTTTTGTCAATGTCAGGTTCTCTGCCCGTCGTCTTGAAACTTCAAAGGCGGAACAGATGGATTTTGCAATGACAGAACAGAAAAGAGTATAGATGAATGGCTCCAAGTCCCCAAGCTTTACAACAAGATAACCATAGAGATATTCACCATGATAAAGGGACATTACAGTGTTGTGACCTTTCAGAAAATCAAAGAAATAATCTGGAAGAAGAATATTCTCACAATCAAAGAATAGATCTGGATCGTAGTTAAAGTTATGGGATTCCTCATCGAAAGCAAAATAGACCCTTGCCTTGTTTGGAGCTGTATTCATCTTCTGTGCTGTCTGTTTTATCGGTTGCTTGTAAAGACAGATGGCAGCCTTGGAAATTCCCAGGGAAGAGAAATCGTCACGAAGATTGTGGGTCAGTTCATCAAGAGAAAGATTTCCCTGAAGTCTGTTTACATGGTACTGAACCTTCTGTATCTGCTCCTGGACCGCAAGATATCTGAGGGTTGCGTTGAAGGATATGGCACTTGTGTTTTTGGTAAATCGACCATTCGTGTCCACAGAATTGTTTACGCCATCACTTTTCTTTATGCAGCCGCAGGATTGCCTCATAAGACAGGAAGTTTCAACTGTAGTCACTGCAGGAATTTTTTCTCCCATGATCTGATTCCACAGAACCTGAGCACTCAATTCCCCCTGCTCAAAAACATGCTGATTCACTGATGAAAGAGTCGGTTTAGAAGACTTTGCGATTGAAGTATCATCGAATCCTGTTACTATCACATCTTCAGGTACAGAAAGTCCCATCTTTTCAAGTCCAGAAATGACACCATACGCCATCTCATCAGTAACACAGACAACAGCACCAAAATTCTTGCCGAATTTATTTATATATTCAACGACTGCATTTTCTGCGGAATAGAATGTATAGTCACCGTGAATGATATTTCTTGAAGGAAAAGTGAGGGAATGCTTTTTGAGAACGTTCTTAAAAATCTGAAGTCGCCTTTTTATCTCGGCGCTGCCCGTCCTAGTTGTAAGGAAAAGGAATTTTTCAACACCATGCTTCTCGACAAGATGTTCAACAAGATCACAGAAACCTTTGTCAGGATTTTCAATCAGAGATGGGATTCCCGGAACCTTTACATTGACTGAAACAATAGGCAAAGGCAAGAAGGATTTTACAATAGATCTGATTTCTTCTGTCGTAACATAATGGCAGATGGTTCCAGAAAGAATGATGGCACCATCAAGATTCATTTCATTTACAAATTTCACGAGATACCAATCATGATATCCAAAATCTGCAGGCTGCCAGTTAGGAGCTCCGGTAACGAATACAAGCAGATCTATGTTATGGACGCCACAATACTTCTTTACGCCATTGATGAATTGATAAAAATACTCATTGTTGCTGCCATAAATTACAAGTCCGATTCTCATATCTTAATTATAACCCATGTTTATTTCAGATACCACAAAAATAGAAAAGACCCCCGCTGTAAATACGAGGGTCCAAAAATCTAGGTATAGAACCTGAAATAAGTATTATCGATTAATACATTCCGCCCATGTCTGGAGCTGGAGCTGCTACAGGAGCTGGAGGTTCAGGAATGTCTGTGATTGCACATTCTGTTGTAAGGAGCATGCCTGCAACAGAAGCTGCGTTCTGGAGGGCACAGCGAGTTACCTTTGCAGGGTCGATGATACCGGCAGACATCATGTCCACCCATTCACCTGAAGCTGCGTTGTAACCGATTCCTGTCTCTGCATTCTTTGCCTTGTCTGCGATTACGGCACCGTCAACACCGGCATTTTCTGCGATCTGGCGGATTGGTTCTTCAAGGGCACGCTTAATGATTGCAAATCCAACCTTTTCATCGCCTGTAAGGTTAGCCTTTGATTCATCAAGAGCCTTTACAGCCTGAATGAGGGCGATTCCACCACCACATACGATGCCTTCTTCGAGGGCTGCGCGAGTAGCGGCAAGAGTATCTTCTACACGGAACTTCTTTTCCTTCATTTCTGTTTCTGTGATTGCACCGATTTCGATTACTGCAACACCGCCAGAAAGCTTTGCAAGGCGTTCCTTAAGCTTTTCCTTGTCGTAGTCAGATGTAGACTTTTCCACCTGTGTCTTGATTTCGTTAACGCGGTCAGCAATAGCCTGCTTGTCACCGTCTCCGTCAACGATTGTTGTATTGTCCTTGTCGATCTTTACAGACTTTGCTGTACCAAGGTCTTCAAGTTCTGTTGTTTCAAGCTTGAGACCAACAGCCTTTGAGATTACCTTTCCGCCTGTAAGGATAGCGATGTCCTGAAGCATTTCCTTGCGTCTGTCACCGAATCCAGGAGCCTTTACTGCACAGCACTTGAGGGCACCGCGGATTGAGTTTACAACCAAAGTTGTAAGGGCTTCACCGTCAACATCTTCTGCAATGATGATGATTGGGCGGCCAGTCTGAGCAACCTTTTCGAGGATTGGAAGGAGGTCCTTCATTGTGCTGATCTTTTCATCATAGATGAGGATGAATGGGTTTTCGTAAGAACATTCCATTCTTTCGCGGTCATTGATGAAGTAAGCGTTGATGTATCCACGGTCAAACTGCATGCCTTCTACAGTCTTTACAGTTGTATCCATGTTCTTTGATTCTTCAACTGTGATTACGCCGTCCTTGCCAACCTTTTCGATTGCTTCTGCAAGGATCTTACCGATTTCAGGATCGTTGTTTGCAGAGATTGTTGCAACATGCGTAATGTCGTCGTTTCCCTTTACTGCGCGGGAATTCTTCTTGATTTCTTCAACTGCCTGAGCTGTAGCCTTATCGATGCCGCGCTTGATTCCGATTGGAGTCATTCCGGCTGTTACCTGCTTGAGGCCTTCGCGAACGATGGCATAGGCAAGAACTGTAGCTGTTGTTGTTCCGTCACCGGCAACATCATTTGTCTTTGAAGAAACTTCGCGAACAAGCTGGGCACCCATGTTTTCAAAAGGATCCTTAAGCTCAACTTCCTTTGCAACAGAAACACCGTCTTTTGTAATTGTTGGAGCACCGTATTTCTTATCAAGCATTACAAGGCGTCCACGAGGACCAAGAGTAACCTTTACTGCTTTAGCAATCTGTTCAACACCAGAAAGCATCTTCTTGCGTGCATCTTCACCGTAAACCAACTGTTTAGCCATTTTTATCTCCAAAAAAATAATTTAATAGAATAATTGTGTATAAAGATAATAAAAAATCAAAAAATCGACAACATTTTTCGGATAATTGACAGTTAAAATTGCTGCTTTTATAATGGTAATAATCTAAGAATTAACAATTTCTAGATATAATTCGAGGCTAAAAACCTTTTTTTTCGGGGTACAATGATGGAAAACACAATCCGCAGTCTTTACGGACCTTACTTCAAGCAGCTTGCAGAAAATTCTGTTGCTGCAGCAAAAATCGATGCCAGCAATGTATATCAGCCGGCAAACACAAAGAACAGAACTCTCATCGACAAGCTTGTTTCAGACAATATACTTCCTGAAAGCCACATTGGCTCAGAAGAAAACTTCCTTGATTTCTACAACCAGGTTAAAGAAGGTAAAAGCGGCCTCATCCTTATGGAACACTACGCAAACACAGACTTGCCTGCCCTCATGTACATGCTTGAACACAACGGAAAGGAAGAACTTGCAGACCTTTCAAAGAGAATCGTTGCCATCGCCGGCATGAAGCTCAACGAAGACGACAACATTGTGCGCGCATTCGCAGAAAGCTTTACCCGTGTCGTAATCTATCCAACACGCAGCCTTGACAAGAACTCTCAGAAAGTTTCCGAAGAAGAGGCAAAGGAAGAGGAAATGAAGGCTCGCAAAATCAACCTTGCCGCAATGAAGGCAATGGATGAATGCAAGCGCCGTGGAGAAGTAATCCTCGTATTCCCATCAGGAACCCGCTACAGACCGGGACATCCTGAAACAAAGCGCGGACTTCGCGAAATCGACAGCTACCTCCGCCTTTTTGACATTGCAATCCTCGTAAGCATCAACGGTTCAATCCTTAAGATTCAGGACGGAAAGGAAGACATGCTTTCCGACATCGTATGCAAGGACAAACTGGTGTTCACAGCAAGTCCTGTCATCCAGTGCAAGCAGTTCCGCAAGGACTATCTTGCAACCCTCCCAGCAGACGATCCGGATCCAAAACAGAAGGTTATCGACCGCGTAATGCAGATTCTGGAAGAACAGCACGACGAAGTTGAAAAGACAAGACTTTAAAGAATTCTCTAACTTCTGCCATAGTTCTTTCCGATATTGAAAATGTAATAGAAGATTTTATTTTTAATTGGACAGAGTATGGCAGAGAACGAATCATTCAACACAAAAATCATCATGGCTGGTGCTGACCGCGAACAATGGTACAACGGCACCCAGCTACCAAAAATTCAGGACGATTACAGGCTCCACCTTTCCTGCGTAAGGAATATTTTTGACGCCCTTGTAAAGCGCGGCCTCATTACGCCTGACCCATACAAAAAAGACAACAAAGTTACTTCTATTGTAGTTCCCGACATGACTCCGTTCAACGACAACGAACGATCACAGGTTCTTGGAATCCGCCTCAGTAACTATGAAAGCGTAATTGATTATGTCTGCAACTACATGCGCTTTTCATGCGAAATGCTCACCATCGACACAATCAAGAAGATGCTTGAACTGAACAACGCCTTCTCATGGAACAACCTGTCCCTCAACTCAACAAGATCCAACACAAGGGCTCTTGCCACAGTATTGAACGAACTGAAAAACAACACTGACCAGCTTACCGTCAGCATGATAAAGGACAACACCCTCAAGACTCAGAATGCAATTGGAGAAATCGGTAATGTTCTCAAGGGGCTTGCCGATTTCCAGAGGGAACGATACAAGCTGGACATCAGAAAGAACATCCTTGAAAATTCTTCCTTCGACAAGCAGAAGGCATATTCTTCCACACAGGATATGATAAACGAAATCAAGAGGCTCTTCCCTTCCTGCATGTCAAAACGACCTTTAAGCGGCGAACTTGTAGGAGAAGTAGCAGCAGAAGAAACGGCACCAAACAAGGCTGAACTTCAGGCTGCCCTCTATGCAAAGCTCAAGGTTGTGGAAGAATCAGCACAGATAAAGACACAGAAAATCGACACCCACGCAATTCTCATGGAATCGCTTCGTCTTGTCGGAACCACTTACGATACATACAAGGTTATCTATGACAAGATTAATGCAAACCATGAAGTCCTTCAGAACGGAAAGAAATCTTTCAAGGTAAAATTCATAAGGCTCCTCAGGGCTTTGTTTGGACTTGATGAACCTCCTGTTGATTACGAAGTTGTTTTGACTGACAAGAAAACAGATGCAAAAAGAAAGGAAACAATTCACTACAATGAATTCTCAAGCGGACTCATCAAGAGGGTAAAGATTTACTCTGCATTTGCAATGAAGGACACACCGGGATACAATAAGATTTCACAGCAGAAGGATGAAGCAATTCTGGAATACCTTAACAAGCAGATTACAGAGAATAACCATCTTTTTGCACTCATCATTGCCCTTGACGAATACTTCAAGAACAATGTCGACATGACTGACCGTCCAAAAATCAAGGGCTGCAGCATGGAACTTACGACTATCAAGAACATTCTCGTAAAGGCCAACCAGCAGAGAAGCGACTATGTTGCCTATGCCGAAGAAGCAGAACAGATGAAAAAACTCGGAATTTAAATACCGTTTGGAGTAATAAGTTGAAGAAAAAAATCATTTTTTCAGTGGCGCTTGCATTGGCTAAGGCCACTATTTTTTTTGCTCAGGATGCAGCGCCGGAGCAAAGAAGCGTAAACATAGCAGTACCAAACCACATCTACAATACAAATCCATTCACAGCCTCCTATACCTCGGAAGCCCAGCTTTTCACCGGATTGCACGAAGGACTTTTTTCCTATGACCCGGTGACACTTGTCCCGCTTCCAGCAATCTGCAAGTCCTATAAAATTTCCAGGGACCAGAAAAGATGGACACTTACACTTCGCGAAAATGCAAAGTTCAGCAACGGCGAACCAATAAAGGCCCAGGATGTAAGGGATTCCTTCATAAGGCTTCTTGGAACCAGAGGCGCACCTTTCGCTTCCCTCATAGACAACATTTCAGGCGCACAGGAATTCCGCGAGGGAACAGGTAAAGCAGAGGATGTTAAAATCGATGTTAGAGACGACTACACCATCGTGATCCGGTTGAAGGAACCAATGGGACACCTTGCAAAAATTCTGTGCCATCATTCCTTCAGCATAGTGAACCCGGACGAAAATGTTTACAGCGGACCATTCACACTTGAAAAAATCGACATGTCTGAAATCGTGCTCAAGAAAAATCCTGAATACTGGGATGCCGAAAGCGTAAAGATTCCTGGAATCAATTTCACGGTGAGCGACGATTATCCGGAAAACTCCTTCAAGTTCAACATTGGAAAACTGGACTGGATCTGCGGTAATGCCGACTATTCAAAAATCATCAACAAGACACACCTTCAGATGAATGCGGAATTCGGAACCGTATACCTTTTCTTCAAGATGCAGAATGCCCCATGGACAACCCCTGAATTCCGCAACGCCCTCATCGAGGCAATTCCATACGACCTGCTGAGAAAGGATTATACCATCCAGGCAGAAAGCCTTGTTAATCCTTTGACAGGCTATCCTAAGGTCACAGGCATTTCAGACTGGGACGCTTCAGATGCAGCAGAAATGATGAAGTCCGCAAGGAAAAAATACGGCATCAGCGAAGATGAAAAGCTTACGCTTGTATTCGGTGTAATTTCCGGTGACGAGCACCTAAAAAAATGGGCGGAGATTCTGAAAAATGCATGGGAGCCTCTTGGAGTTGAACTGGTAATGCAGAACACTACGGTAGACCGCTACAACCTTGCCATTCCACAGTGGAACGCAGACCTGTTCTATTATTCCTGGATCGGAGACTTTGCAGATCCCCTTGCGTTCCTGGAACTTTTCCGCGGCGGATCCTCCCTCAACAATTCCGGATGGAAAAACGAAAGCTACGACAATCTCCTTCTTGAAGCCTTAAGAAAGGACAACATAGAAGAACAGTACAAGCTCATGGCTCAGGCTGAACAGATACTTCTGGACGACGGAATGGTAATTCCAATTTCACATCCAGTTTGCGCCCACCTTATAGACCTTTCGGTAATCGGTGGCTGGAAAGGAAACGCACTGGACATTCATCCATTGAAATACCTTTACATTAAGGAACCTCCTAAAAAGAAGATTCCAAATCTAGTTAAGCACAGCCTTTAGGTCCACGGCTATGAAACCCGCTCTGCCCGTCTTGAAGAAGGAACTTTCTTCCCAGGCCACATAGAGCGTGTTCCCCGAAATAGCCTCTTCCCCGTAAGTAAAGCCGGAAGGAAGCAAGGGCAACCTGAAGGCACAGGAAACCTTGTCTTCGTTAAGTCTTTTAAGATAGGTGGTTCCATCAGAGAAAACCGCAACGCTGTAGGAACTTTCAGGAGAAACTCCACCGTGGGCATTGAGCATGAAATCCGAAGAACCCATCTGACAGTAACTGACCGGAGAAGTTCCGGAAAAATCGCGCCAGGAAACATAGAAGGAATATTCATCCGGAATGGAAGCAAGGAGCTTCTTAAGTTCTTCCGGTGCAGAATCCCAGAGTTTTGGCATGTTCTTTTTCTTGTAATCGTCTTCAGTAATTGAATTGAAAAGAAAGGTTTCTTCCCCCATGGCAGGATTAAGGTCCGCAAGGTCTACAAGAGGCTTCCAGTCAAAGAAAGAAAATTCAACTCCAGCACCGTTCATTCTTTTCGAAGCACAGGCCCATACATCCCCGTTCCAGAAAAATCCTGAAATCTGGTCGTCGTCACCAAGTTTAAGGTTACTGTATGAAACCAGGGGATAGAAAACTTTTGAAACAGGACTGAATTCAACAAGGAACGGCCTGCTCTTATGAAGGGAACTGTGGGCTTCAAGATTTTCATTGAAGAAGGTGCTCCTGAAAAGGTAAAAGACTGGCATGCCTCCGGAAAAGACAATTGAATCTGCAGTGTCATTCGTAAATATTGAATCATCCCTGTAAAAATCAATCTTGCTGTCCGCAAAAGCCAGAAGTCCCCTCTTGTTTACAAGGGCATAGGCATCATAAGGCCCATTTGGGCTGTTACTGTTTCCGTGAACAACACTCC
>JAUNCR010000075.1 GCA_030526505.1 Spirochaetales bacterium | reverse complement strand
GACTTCCCAGGAAAAGGGGTTTTCTGGTTATGATTCTTATTGTTTAAAAATTATTGGCGATGATACTCATTCTCTGGAATTTAACACCCTTAAATTTATTAACTGCCGTGCAGGCGAATATGGGAAGGGGGGTGCCATTTATGCAGAAAATATTAAAGGCATTACTGTCAATAACTGTAAATTTACAGGCGACAGAGTATACCCAAGCAAGGATGCAAATGGTGGTGATGGTGGTTCAATATACTTTAAGGAATGCTCAGGTATAAATGTGAGTAATTGTATTTTTTATCATGATAATAATACTACTGCTTCCAGTTGTTCTGGAGGATTTGTTTATGCTGATGGGGACTGCAATAATGTTAATATAGAAAATTCTGAGTTTGAATGTGGTTTTGCAGCCCATGGTGGAGCAATTGCGTTAAGATGTAATGCCAATATTAAAAATTGTACTTTTACATGTAATAAAGCTGACTATCGAGGCGGAGCTGTTAATGTTGGGAATACTGCTGTTGTGTATGTTAGTGACTGTACCTTTAGTGAAAATATCGGATCACAGGCAGATATTTATGCGAATTCTTCCACTGTACATGTTAAAAACTGTGTTGATGGCTCTAATAACCCATTGACCGAAGATACCTGTAATGGTGAAGATTCGGGTTCTGTTATTTTTGATGATTAGAAGACTTTTGAAAATTTTCGCAGGTTTCAAAACTTAATGGTAATTTTTTACGGCTGTTGATTTCTATGGTATAATTTACCTATGAAATCAACAGTTTTTTTATTTGCCCTTGCATCCGCAGTTTTGTTTTTCTCCTGTTCTTCCTGCCCGGAAAAGAATTGCCTTAATGTATACAACCGCCAGATAGAAAGGCAGCATGTTCATCCTGATCCAACTGTTGAAAAATGTTCCTTTGACATGAAGTGGCTCAAGAAGAAGGGTGAATTCTATTACACAAAGAAAGGTGCTCCATATAAAGTTGTAAACGGCGTAGACATTTCCCGCCACCAGGGAGAGGTTGATTGGGAACTCCTTAAAAACAACGGATATGAATTTGTAATCTTAAGGCTTGCCTACAGACGCTACGGATATGAAAGCGGAAATCTCGTAAAGGATGAAAATTTTGACCGCTACTATGAAGATGCAAAAAAGGCAGGTTTTAAAATCGGCGTATATGTTTACAGTCAGGCAATAAATGACGAAGAGGCTTTGGAAGAAGCAAAGATAGTAATCGACAATCTGACTCCGGACATGCTTGATCTTCCGGTTGTCTACGATCCTGAATTTGTTTTCTATGATGAAGCCCGTACCGATGAAGTTGCAGAGGAAGTTTTCTGCCGCAATACTGAACTGTTTTTTGATGAAGTTGAAAAGGCTGGATTCAAGACAATGCTCTATGCAAACTTGATGTGGAAGTTCTTTGTCTTTACGCCGGAACTTTTGAACAAATATGAAATGTGGTTTGCCCAGTATTCAAAAAAGCCTACAAGCCCTTATAAGTTTACATTCTGGCAGTACAGTGGCGGAAGCAAAATAGACGGTGTGGAAAAACCATGCGACATGGATGTGTGGTTTATTCCGTTGGAAAAAGAGATTCGGACGACAGAAGAAAATCCAGCTGAAGCAACAAATGCAACTCCAGCTGAAATCATTGAAAGTGTTAGTGATTCTAGCGTGCAAGAACCAGATGAAATCCAAACAGAATTGCAAGGAACACAAGATTCATCACAGTAAACTGAAGGAAATATTTTCCGCGTTTGTCGTGGTAGTTCTTTGCAATCTGCTTGAAGGAAATCAAGCTTGCCATGGAAGCTATCAAAGTGCCAAGACCGCCAAGATTTGTTCCTATTAAAAGTGCCTTGAAATTGTCGGTGAAGCAGGAAAGCAAAAGGGCTGCAGGGACATTCGAAATCACCTGACTTGCCGCAATGCTGAATCCGACTTCATGACCTGTAAGTGCATTTGCTATTACGGTTCTTGCGCCTTCCATGTTCTTTATGTTTCCTGTAAAAATGAAAAATCCGATGAAAGTAAGGAGAAGGGAATAGTCTACTGCCTTAAGGATTTTTCTGTCTGCAACAAGGTATGTAACCAGGATGACTGGGAAAAGGATTGTTGCAGGAATCAGTTTTCCAACGCAAAGAAGGCAGAGTACGAAACTTACCGTGCTTACAATCCACATTGTTTTGGAATTGCCATTGGTCTTTTCTTCAGCCTGTGAAACTTCTGCAGTTTCTGTTTTAATCCCGCCTTTTGTTTTCAGATTTACAAGAACAACGCAAATCAAAAGAAGGATAAAACTTGCTGCCGTGTAGGGAATCATTACGGAAACGAATTCCGGCAGGTTAATTCCGGATTTAGAATAGAGGTAAAGGTTCTGTGGGTTTCCCATAGGAAGGCTCATGCTTCCAAGGTTTGCTGCAAGTGTCTGGAGAACAACGGTAAAAAGCACAAGACTTTCAAGTCCGCACATTCTGAGGGTGATGATTGCAAGGGGAACAAAAACAATCAGTGCAACATCATTTGTAATCACCATGCTGAAAAAGAAAGGCATGAAAACAAGGACCGAAAGGATGCCGGCTGTGCTCTTGAATTTTCCAAGAAGAAATTTAGAGCAGCTTTCAAAGGCGCCTAATTTTTTGAAGGATGCCATTACGGCCATAAGGCAGAAAAGCAGGAAAAGAGTATTGAAGTCAATGTAAGACAAATATTCTTTTGAAGGTGGAACAAGAAATGCAGAGGTTACTGCAAGAATCCATGCTGCGCTTAATACTGTTTCTTTTTTTATGAAGGTAATGATATTTCTGAACATGCAAAAAATAGTAGTGAGTTTGTTGAACTTGTTCAATTATGTGGATAAAATTCTGTTACATGAAACTGTGGGAAAGTTAAAGGAAAGCAATCTATGATATAATTAAAAAATAAATATAATGTTGCTGCGCCGATTGAGCCTGTCGAAATCAAGCAACATCTATCAAATATGCGGTAGTTTCTGCATAAGCCCATAGCAGGTGCGTATGGGTGCAGCGTAGCGCTCAACCACCGCTGAAAATAGGAGACAATAAAATGCACATGTCAGATGCTTTGATTAATCCTGCTGTAGCAGGAACCATGCTTGTTCTTTCAGCTACAGCAGCCGCCGTTTCAGTGAAGAAAATCCATGGAGAAAGTTTAGATTCACAGGAATCGGTTGCAAGAAAAATCCCGCTCATGGGCGTAATGAGCGCTTTTGTTTTTGCAGCCCAGATGCTTAACTTTACAATTCCTGGAACTGGATCAAGCGGACATCTTTGCGGCGGCATGCTCTTGAGCGTGATGCTTGGGCCTTGGTGCGGTTTCCTTTCAATGATAAGCGTTCTGTTGCTGCAATGTCTGTTTTTTGCCGACGGCGGTCTTCTTGCCCTTGGATGCAATGTGTGGAACATGGCATTCTACGGATGCTTTGTGGGAAGTTTCCTTATCTGGAAGCCTATGGTGTCGGCAAAAGTTTCAAAAACAAGAATAATGGCCGCAAGCATCATTGCCTGTGTCCTTACACTTCAGATGGGTGCCTTTAGCGTTACATTGGAAACATTGATTTCGGGAATCACTGAACTTCCTTTCAAATTCTTTGTGGGTGCAATGCAGCCAATCCATCTTGCCATCGGTGCTGTTGAAGGTCTTGTAACCGGTGCCGTGCTTTGCTTCATTTATGAAACCCGCAGCGAACTTTTGTGGGGTGTAGGTTCCTCAAAGAATAGCCGCATGACAGTTCCTTCCATATTAATTGTTCTTGCAATCTGTGCAGCAGTTATGGGTGGAGGTATTTCCCTTCTTGCTTCTGAAAATCCAGACGGACTTGAGTGGAGCATGGAAAAGATCGCTGGAACTTCTGAACTTGAATCGGAAGGCTTGCTCTTTGAAAAGGCTGCCGGAATTCAGGATATGACTTCAGTTATGCCTGACTACAATATCGGTGAAGAAGAAACGGCTGCCGGTAAGAGTGCTTCTGGACTTTTGGGAAGCCTTATGGTGTTTGCATTTACTGCAGGTGTCGCTGTCCTTGTCAGAAACAAGAATAAAAATAAATCAGAAGAAAAATAAAATTGAGCAGAATAGACAGGGCGATAAACGGAATCAATGGCCTTGCCCAGGGGCAGAAGGATAAATCCTACCTGTCCCTTTTGAATCCTTTGGTCAAAATAACGGTAACTTTTCTCTATCTTGTAATGACTGTAAGTTTCAAACCCTTGCAGTTTTCGTCGCTTTTGCTGGTGGCAATCTATCCTGTATTTGTTTTGATTTCCTCTTCCATAAATCTTAAAAGGGTTGCGGGAAACCTGTCGTTCTTTCTCCCTGTAATTTTAGTGATGGCCCTTCTGAATCCCTTCTTTGACAGAAGCCCCGTATTTGACCTGAAGTTTTTTTCCTGGAACTTGACCGTCACCAGAGGGATGATTTTTTCTGCTTCCCTTGTGGTAAAGGGTGTGCTTACGGTTCTTGCAACCTACATTCTTGTTGCAACGACTCCCATAAATGAAATCTGTTCTGCTTTTGCAAAAGTGGGACTTCCTTCCGTAATGGTTGTCCAGCTGATGCTTTCCTTCAGGTACATCAATGTTTTTCTTGAAGAAGTGAAAAAGACCAGTCAGGCATACAGCCTTAGGGCTCCAGGGCAAAAAGGAATTGGGTTTTCAGCATGGGGGTCTTTGACAGGCGGAATAATCCTGCGCTCCTTTGACAGGGCACAGGAAATTTACGAGGCCATGAATCTCCGCGGTTTTTCCACGGAGGCTTTCTTCTCGGAAAAAACTACATTTGCCTTAAGCGACTTTTTGTATCTGTTTCTCTGGAGTGGTATAATAATAGCCTTGAGGTTTTTCCCCGTGTTTGATTTGCTGGGGCAGATGGTGGAAAAAGCAATTGGAGCATTTTGATGAGTCACATTCACATCGACATGGAAAATCTTTCCTTCTCATATAAGGACAATAAAAAAGTTCTGGATGGAATAAATCTTAATGCCCGTGAAAAAGATTCCATTGGAATAATCGGTGCCAACGGCGCCGGAAAATCAACTTTGCTTAAACTTCTTGTAGGTCTTGATCTTGGTTTTGAAGGTTCCGTGCGTGTGGAAGAAATTCCTTTAGAAAAGAAAACCCTTTCAAGAATCCGTGAAAAAATCGGCTTTGTTTTTCAGGAGGCGGACAACCAGCTTTTCATGAATACGGTTGGACAGGATGTTGCCTTCGGACCAATCAATTATGGTCTTGGAAAAGAAGAAGTTGAAAACCGTGTTTCAAAAGCCCTTGAGCGTACGGGAATCACTCATCTTAAAGACAAGTACAACCATGAACTTTCGGGCGGTGAAAAAAAACTGGCCTCCATCGCCACGATCCTCAGCATGAACATAGACATCATCTTGATGGATGAACCAAGCGCTTCCCTTGATCCAAAAAACAGAAGGAATTTAATCAGCATCCTTAATGGCTTTGACCATTTAAAAATAATCACAAGCCACGACCTGGATTTTGTCTGGGATACCTGCAATCGCGTCCTTGTCCTTAATGAAGGAAAGATAGTCGCCGATGGAACACCTGATGAAATCCTTCGTAATAAAAAATTGCTTGAAGAAAACGGCCTTGAATTGCCATTGAGTCTGACGGAAAGAAAATAGAATTTGAATTGAGGAATTTTGAATGAGCAGTGAAATATATACAGAAATGGAATTTGCAAAACCTGATCTCAGCCGCAAGGAAAGAACCGGATTTGCGGAAGTTATTTTTGCGCAGGGAAAGGAAGATGATTTTCTTTGCGAGATTTTCAAAAAGCTTTACGAACAGAACGGAAGCGTAATGGCCACCCGTGCAACCGAGCACCAGGCGGAATTGATAAAGGCAATTTATCCAAAGGCGGTGTATGACAATGTCTCAAGAATCATTCGTCTTGCGGACAAACATGAACCTTTGGTTGGAAGCATCGCAGTGTGCACAGCCGGAACTGCCGACATCAAGGTAGCGGAAGAATGCGCCGTTGCCGCAGAATTCTTTGGAACAAAGGTTGAGCGCGTGTATGACGTTGGTGTAAGCGGAATCCACAGAATCCTGAGCAAGACCGAAGTGCTTAACAAAGTGAACTGCGTGGTCGCCATAGCCGGAATGGAAGGGGCCCTCGCAAGCGTAATCGGCGGACTTTGCAGCGTGCCTGTAATCGCAGTGCCTACAAGCGTTGGTTACGGTGCAAGCTTTGAAGGCTTGAGTGCCCTGCTTACAATGATAAATTCCTGCGCCAACGGAATAAGCGTGGTGAACATAGACAACGGATATGGTGCAGCCTACATTGCCACCCAGATAAACAGACTTGCAGTCAAAGGAAGTGTAAAATGAGTTGTGAAGAAAAAAATAGAAAGAGATCTTTGTATTTTGAATGTGCCAGCGGTATAAGCGGCGACATGGCTGTCGCTTCCTTGCTTGACCTTGGTGCAGACCAGAAAGTTCTGGAAGAGGTTCTTGCAACTGTTCCTGCCGACGGTTTTAAAACAGAAATAAGCCGCGTAAAGAAAACAGGAATCGACTGCTGTGATTTCAATGTCATCCTTGATCAGGAAAACCACGACCACGACATGGAATACCTTTACGGCCATGAGCACGGTGGACACCACGGTCATGAACATCATGGGCATGCCCATCATCACGAGGAACATAGCCACGGCCATGAACATCATCATCATGAAGATGAACACGGTCATGAACATGAACATCATCACGAGCATCATCATCACCATGAGCACAGAAATCTTGCCGATGTATTGAAGATCATCGAGGGCACAAAGATGACCGACAATGCAAAGAAAATCGCCTCAAGCATTTTTGACATCGTTGCACAGGCGGAAGCAAAGGCTCACGGCACTACAATAGACCAGGTTCACTTTCACGAAGTTGGTGCGGTGGATTCAATCGTGGACATAATTTCCTTTGCCGTATGTTTTGACAATCTGAATGTGGACAGGGTTTATGTGAATGCAATTTACGAAGGCTGCGGAACCATAAGATGCGCCCACGGAATTCTTCCGGTTCCAGTTCCAGCTGTTGCCGCAATCGTAGAGAAAGCAGGTCTGCCTTTGGAAATGGGAAAAGACAAAGGCGAGTTTGTAACACCAACCGGTGCCGCCATACTTGCTGCCGTTACAACGGATTTCACATTGCCTGAAAAATTCAAGATTCTAAAGACCGGCTATGGTGCGGGAAAAAGAACTTACGAAAGACCAAACTTCCTTCGCTCGATGCTTGTTGAAGAGAGCTCATCAAATCTTTCGGACACAATTGTAAAACTTGAATCAAACATTGATGACTGCAGCGGCGAACAGCTTGCCTTTGTCATGGAAGAATTGATTTCGGCAGGAGCCCTTGATGTTCATTATGTTCCATGCGTAATGAAGAAAAACAGGCCTGCATACATCCTCTATGTTGTGTGCAATGAAAGCGACAGGTCGAACATAGAAGAAATCATTTTCAAACATACGACGACAATCGGAATCAGAAGGCAGGAAATGGAGCGCACAAAATTAAACCGCCGTCAGATTACCGTGGAAACTGAAAGCGGTTCGGCAGAATGCAAGGTTGTTGAAGTTGATGGAAAGGAAAGGGTATATCCTGAATATAAAAGCATAAGCGAATTGTGCAGGAAAACAGGAAAAGCCTATTCCGAAATCCAGGAAGAGATCCTTAGGGCTTCGGAAAAAATCATTCAGAAGTAAAAGTCTTTTCTTCAGAAAGAGTAAGAAGGTCTGCAAGTAAAATCTTGTGGACCTTTTCTTTTCCCTTTAAGGACGAAATTGCAATCTCCATTGTGCTCTTCATCAGTTCGTCTGCAAGTTTCTGACCGTAAACCACTGCAACAAGTTCCTTGTATTCATCCTTGGACATATCTTCATCGGAAAGAACCGGTGCCATAAAAAGATCCATTATGCTTTTAAATTCTTCGCCAAGGGATTTAGAAAAATCCTGCATGATTTTTGGATTGATTCTTAAAGTGGTTTTTGTCTCCGTGCAAAAGATGAAATCAAATTTTCCGGTGAACGAAAGGTTCAGGCTTGTTCTTGCAGGAGAAGAAATTGCAATGTCCCTGTATCCTGCGTTTTCAATTGATTTCCTGATTGAAGGAAGGTCGAAAATATTTTTTTCGGACTGAGCCCCTTCGATTTCATTAAGCCCGGCCATGGCATTGTCCAAGGTTTCTTCAAGGATGTTTCCCAGTTCAATGGTAATACTGATCCTGGATTGATTGTTTGTCAAAGGCCTTACTGAAAGTTTAGATGCACATCCTGTAAAAGCCATGAGGCAGATTAAATAGATCGTTGTGTAAATGGTTTTTGCTCTGTTCATAATTATGTAAACAAATTTATCGACGGGCAGTTACTTGTGCAATACGGCTGATTTTCACTTTGACATATTGAAACATTTTGTCATTTTGAATAAACTTGTTATAATAATTAGAAACTATTTTTTAGGAGAATGAAATGGCTGTTATCAAACCAATGATCCGTTCGAATATCTGTATCAACGCTCACCCAGCAGGATGTGCAAAGGAAACAGAAAATCAGATTGCTTACGTTAAGTCACAGAAGGCAAAGCGTGGAACAAAGACTGCAAAGGAAGGCGCTTATGCTCCTAAGACAGTTCTCGTTCTCGGTTGTTCTACAGGTTATGGTCTTGCTTCAAGAATTTCCGCTGCTTTTGAATATGGCGCAGACACAATCGGTGTATCTTTTGAAAAGGAAGCTTCACAGACTAAGGGCGGAACACCAGGTTGGTACAACAACAAGGCATTTGACCGCGCTGCAGCTGCCGACGGACTCAAGTCTGTAACTTTCAATGCAGACGCTTTCAGTGATGAATGCCGCCAGACAGTTATCGAAGAAGTAAAGAAGTGGGGAACAAAGTTTGACCTCGTTGTTTACTCTCTTGCAAGCCCTGTTCGCACAGACCCAGATACAAAAGTTCTCTACAAGTCAGTTATCAAGCCAGTAGACAAGGTATACGGTGGTCCTTCCCTCGACATGATGACAGGAAAGATCGGTCACATGGAAGCACAGCCAGCAGAAGGCGACGACATTCCTAACACAGTAAAGGTTATGGGTGGCGAAGACTGGGAACGCTGGATCAAGCAGCTTTCAGAAGCAGGTGTTCTTGCTGAAGGATGCCGCACAGTTGCTTACTCATACATTGGACCAGCTCTTTCACATCCAATCTACCGTGACGGAACAATCGGGGAAGCAAAGAAGGATCTTGAAGCTCGTGCAAAAAACATCGACGCAGCCCTCAAGGCAAACGGCGGTGCAGCTTATGTTTCAGTAAACAAGGCTCTCATCACACGTTCTTCTTCAGTTATCCCAATCATCTGCCAGTACATCGGCGTACTCTTCAAGATCATGAAGGCTAAGGGAACACACGAAGGCTGTATCGAACAGATGGAACGTCTTTTTGCAGAACGCCTTTACACAGCAGACAAAAAAGTTGCTGTTGATGAAGACGGAAGAATCCGCATGGACGACTGGGAAATGGATGCAGCAGTTCAGGCAGAAGTAGACAAGATCATGCCACAGGTTACAGAAGAAACTGTATTCAACCTTTGTGATATGGATCAGCTCCGCCACGACTTCCTTGCAATCAACGGTTTCGACATTGCAGGAATCGACTACGAAAAGGATGTTGCAGACATGTCTGCAATTGACTAATAACATTCACTAACCAGAATGAATCCGGATGACCAGTGGCTGTCCGGATTTTTTTTATCCGTCATTAAAAGTAGACTGTTACTCGGCAATCCATCCGTATCTAATTAACTAAATGCTTCCCCGGTTTACAAAATTTTTTGTGTTATAATTAAACTATGACACATGTTTCTGACAATGATATTGAACGCATCTTAAAAGCAAAGAATGCTGACCTGGGTTTATTTGTACTCGCCATGCACTCCCTGATGGAGCGAGCATTAAAAGAAAAATACAACTCGACATCTGACTTTGGCGTCCTCATAAGTGAATATACGGACGAATATTACAATACTTATGGAAGGCCAATTTACAAAGGTGCGGAAAAACTGAATCTTCCAAAAGATAAATGGAATACCTATCAGATTCTGCGCCAGCTGTATACCAATCATTTTCTTTCAAATGATGTTCGACATAGGTTTGCTCAGATTTCAGAAGAAGAGGCTCAATCTACTGTAGTATGCTTTTTGGCTTTTGCCGATGCTGAAGGCTGGACTCATCTTCAGACAATAAAGAAACTTGAAAAGGAACTGGAAAACTGGAAGAGTCATGGTGACTATCAAAGTGAAGAACTTAAAAAGGCCATAGCAGAAATAAAGAAGTTAAAGGAAGAAAATGAAAATCTTGCTCAAAAGGCAAATGAATTAAGTGATCTGCAGAATCAACTGGCCATTTTAAAAGCCAGGGAAAATGTACTTAGGACAGAACTTACAGAAACAGAAGCACGACTCTCAAAGAAAGATGAAAAACTGGATAAGGTGCGCCAGAATGCCAATGAGCAGTATCAGAAACTGAAAAAAGAAAAAGAAGAAATCCAGGAAAAAATCAAGGACTATGACAAGACTAAAAGGTATATGGAATATCTTGAAAGAGTTTCCTTCTATACCAAAACCCGTCATGACTATGAGCGTTCAATCATTTCCTTAAGTCAGGATCAGGCCGAGGTTCTTGAGCAGATAAACATGAATAAGGATTTCCTTATAAAAGGTGCGGCGGGAACTGGAAAGTCACTTGTCCTTATAAAGACGCTGGAAAAAGCAATTAAGGAATTGGGAAGCGAACTTTCCTTTGAAAAAAACAAGAGAAGTTTTCGTTTGCTAACATATGCAAAAAGTCTGGTTAAGTATAATCAGTATGTAACAAAGCTGCTGAATGCAGATGTACCGGACGGAACAATTTCAACTGCAGATTCTTTTTTATACGCAATGATGAAACAGTTTTTCCCGGAAAAGATTTTTATATATGATTATTCCGATGTTCCAGAAGGTGTGTTCAATGATGGTTGTTTTGATGGGGAAGATGTGTTTAAGGAAGCTCAGTCTTTTATCTGGGCAAACTGCATAACTAGAGAACAGTATGTAGATGAAGTGTGCGATCGTGGCGGAATGAAATTCCCTATGAAAAAAACAGACCGCGAAAAGATGTGGAGTCAGTTGGAAAAGGCGGAAGAAAAACTTCTGGGGGAAGAGAACTGGCCTAGAAATTTTGCCGCTAAAAAAATTGTAGAAAGACTGATTGAAGGTGGAGATGAAGTAAATGCAGTCATGTCGGAATACAGTTTTGTTGATGAAGCACAGGACTTGCCTCCGGTAATTCTTGCAGTCATAAAGAACTCAACAAAAAGAGCCGTGTTCCTTGCCGGAGACAGCGATCAGTCAATCTATAGAAAAGGCTTTAACTGGAATAAATCCGGAATTGACATTGTAGGCCATACAAAAATCCTGAAGACAAATTTCCGCAATACAGCACAGATTCATGAATACGCAGAAGGCTATCGCAGCACTTTCAAGAACAAAGATAAAACAACTGCGCCTGTTGCTTTCAGACCTGGTCCTCCTGTGGAACATATTGTCGGTAAAAATACTGAAGACGCCATGAACCAGCTGGTTGAGCAGGTGAAGCTTTTGATGAATGCATTGAATTATGCAGAAGAAAACATCTGTATCATTGCAAACAAAAAAACAAAGCTTGAAAAACTCCAGCAGAAACTGGATGAAAAGCTAGGTTTGGAATCAAATGTGATTGAAGGGGATTTTGATTTTGAAACTACAGGCGGTGTTCGTCTTTGCACAATGCAGAGCTGCAAGGGTTTGGATTTCCCAGTTGTCTTGTTCCTGGCCGACCATCGCATTCCCGAAGCTCAGGCGCATTCCGTTTATGACGAGGAAACCTTCATGAGACAGCAGTTCAACATGGTCTATGTTGCCTTGACCCGTGCCATGGAAATGCTCTATGTATTCACCGTCGCCGGCAGTGAATACGAACCCTTTGCAAGGTTGGGGTGAAATGAAAAATATTTTTTAAAGAGGTTAATAAGGGGAAATTTGTATTATAATAATGTTAAGAGCATTTGAAATTGCTAACTGACTGGATGGAATTAAAAGGATTATTTATGATAAATTTTATATATAAAAACAAAGTATTATCTATTCCATACACAAAAGCAAATTCTCTAAAAATAAAAGAAGAAAAAGATAAATTGCATTTATTTTTTTTAATGGCAATTTCTAAAAATGCTTCAGTTGCGGATATGGCTTTAGCACTTAATTTTTCAGAGAATTTCATATGCGAGCAATTAAATGAAATGTGTAAATTAGGATTATTAAATCCTGATTATTCATTACCTGTGTCGTCAATAAAGTACTTGAAGGCTATTAAAAAACTTGAGGAGTTAAAAGACTATGATGATTCTCAATATATAAACTTATTGGACTGGTCTTTAGTAGCTAAGAAAGATGGATCAAATAGTAGATCTGCAAATTGTAATTTACAAGATTATTCAGAATGTTTAGATGATAATGGACATATTATGTGGGCAAAAATTAATGTTAGGAAGATTCCATGCTATAAAGAAAATGAGTACGGATCTTCTTCATCTTTTAATGATGCTTCTGGAAACATAATTGCCAGTATGATTATTTACAAATATAAATTTATGGGAGAAGACAATAAAAAATATATTTGTCATGTAGATTCAGTATCAGGTGTTATTTTCGATAGATTAAATTATTCAGATATTTCAGAAAGTAAGACAAGAAGAAATCTACGAATACCACCAGTTTTTGATAAAAATCTTGAGTTGACTAAGCGTGCTGAAGATTATATAAGACGTAGTAATAATGCTATAGGGTATTCAGAAAAATTACGATGTGAATCAAAAGATATATATATAAATATGAGATTAAATATTTCAGATCTTAATCCTGAAAGAGAAAGCATATGAAGCAAGAACGACGTGGTATAATATTTGCAGACGATAATCAAACTTTTTCTCAAATTAATAAAATGCTTGAATTTAATAATCTTGAAAGATTGTTAAAAAAGGGTGTTGATGTTTCAAGAGATGTGATTTGCTGTATTTCAGAATTAGATAGAAAAGATCAATTAAAGATAAGAAGTAAGAATGCTTTGGCAACTCTGAATAGAATTACTGAAATTGAAAGAAATACTGCAAAAATACAATATGATAACCTGATAGAAGGAATGCAAATTGAATTAGAAGCCCATGCTGAATTATTGGAATTAGAGTTAGAGCGATGCAGACTTGAAGTTGAAGAGAAAATAAAACAGGAA
>JAUNCR010000074.1:13345-13685 GCA_030526505.1 Spirochaetales bacterium | reverse complement strand
CTTGAGTCTCAGCTTGAGACCCTAGCCTTATAGGCTAAGGTCAAACCACCCGTTTGACGGGTGGTTATGATTAAATATTTAGAAATAATCAAAAAACATTTCTAAAACTACCATTTTTTATTTTTTTTAGATTATATAGTTTTCAGGTAGTAAAAATGGCTAGAAAAGCGAGGGTGTTTGGAAATACTGGGTTTTATCATGTAATTTTGCGCGGAAACAACAAGCAGAATTTGTTTAATGACGATTCGGACAGGAAATTTTTCATTGCCAGATTGAGAAAATACTCAATGGAACTCAAAATCACGGTGCATGCCTATTGTCTGATGAATAATCATGTTCA
>JAUNCR010000074.1:2512-13335 GCA_030526505.1 Spirochaetales bacterium | reverse complement strand
TTAGTTGGTGATGCGTCTGAAAACATAAGTCTTCTGGTGCAGAAAATTGCAAACAGCTATGTCTTCTATTTTAATCGGAAATATGATCGCTGCGGACATTTGTTCCAGGGACGGTTTAAGAGTGAGCCTATTTCTGATGAAGTTCACTTCAAGACGGTTTATCGATATATACTTCAAAACACTGAAAAAGCAGGCTTTGCAAAATTGGATCAGTATAAATGGAATAGTTTCTGGGCCTTGAAAAAGTGCTGCGGGAACAGCTTCGTCAATGTCGATTACATAAGGAACATGTTTTCTTCAGATGAAATGATGATGGAGTTTATATTCCAACGAGAGTTGACGAAATGCATGGAGTATGAGAATAGGTTCGTTCTATCGGACGACCGGGCTATAGGACTGATCAAAAAATTGTTTAGGATATCTTCACCTTATAAACTCGAAAGGCTGGAACTGGAAGATCAAATCCTTAAATGTAAAATAATGAAAAAACACGGACTTTCAATGAGTCAAATCGGAAGAATAACAGGTATCAGCCGTCTGATAATCAGAAAATCATAATGCAAAATCCTTTACTGTAGTTTCGAAAAAAAAACTGTGGTTATTTGCTTGCAGGGGGTATTAAAATTATTCATAGGGGTCTGTCCCCGTTATCCTGATGGAGTTCTTTTTCCCGCCCATAATCAATCTTTTATATGACAATTTTCCGTTTATTTTGGTATAATGTTCAATATGAAAAATTTTGATAAGTTTGGAATTAAAGTTCCTGGCATTCTTTTGCCACGCGATAAAAAGTTGGACTCATGGAGTGTAATTGCTTGCGATCAGTATACACAGGATCAGGAGTATTGGAAAAAGGTTAGTGAAGCGGCGGGGGCTAATCCTTCTACGCTGAATCTTATTCTTCCGGAAGTTTACCTTGGAGCTTCTGATAGAAAGGAACGCCTTGAGAAAATCCGCAAGTCAATGTCGGATTATGTTTCAAACAATGTTTTTGATGATGAAACAGAAGAATTTATATATGTTGAACGCACTTCTGCTTATGGAAGAACCAGAAAAGGCCTTGTTTGTGCCATTGACCTTGATACATACGAATGGAAGCCTTTCAGCAAGAATCTTATTCGTGCAACAGAAGCTACTATTGTAGACCGTATCCCACCTAGAAAGGAAATCAGAAAAAATGCGCCTCTTGAATTACCTCACATCATGCTTCTTGTAAATGACCCTGATCATTGTCTCGTTGAAAAAGCCGGTGAAAACGCAAAGAAAAATGCTCCTGTTTATGACGGCGACTTGATGCTTGGTGCAGGACATATTTCTGGCTGGGCAGTTAACACGGGGACAGACCTCGATGCTGTTTATGACAGCCTTGAAGTGCTCTTCAAGAAGAATACTTCCCCAGATGGAAGCACATTCATGTTTGCCGTAGGTGACGGAAACCATTCCCTTGCAACTGCAAAGGCGGTTTGGGATGAATATCGTGAAGAACTGAAACAGAGGGGACAGACCCCTGAGGAAATTGCCGCCTCAAATGTCCGCTACGCTCTGGTAGAAATCGTAAACATTTACGACGAAGGCCTTACCTTCGAACCTATCCACCGCGTTCTTTTCAATGCCTATCCACAGAAACTCATTTCTTATCTTGCGGAAAAGCTTGACGGAAAAATCGTTGATGAAGACAACAGGGGAGCCCTTGAGGTTAATGTAAAGAATTCCAAGGCAGATTTCGGTTTCGTTTACAATGTTGACGGAAACACCCGTTATACTCGCATTGCAACTGAAATTACTGATCTTGCCGTTAGCCGTCTTCAGCCTGAACTTGATGAATTCATCAAGAAGTACAATGACATCGAAATCGATTACATTCATGGTTCTGATGAAGTGTTCCGTCTTGGACAGAAGGAGAATGCAATTTCAATTCTCCTTCCACCGATTGCAAAGGATTCTTTCTTTGACACCATCAGCGGTCGTGGACCTCTTCCAAGAAAGAGTTTCAGCATGGGTGAAGCCGATGAAAAGAGATTCTATCTTGAATGTCGCAGGTTGTTTTCATAACTGGCAAAAGAGGGTTTAGATGGAAATAGAATATGTGGATAGTGGAAAGGAACAGCCTGAAGAGAATTTCATCCTTCCTCAGACTGAAAAGGCCATAAACCAGATTATTGATGAATTTACATACTTCTTCTCAATATGTCGTTTCCTTCTTCAGGTTGTTTATATCGTCTATCTTGTTCTGCGTTTCATTTATCTTGATCGCTATCAGATTTTCACTCTAAGCCTTCTTGGAGTTTGTCTTGTGCAGTTCGTTTTCCTGCTGATTAGCCTTAAGCAGCAGAAAAAAATCAGCGCAAGAATAGTAAAGCCAATCAGGTTCGCCAAAAGATTTGTTTCTTTTGCTATTGCGGCCATTGTTGTCCTTGATATTTTCGTTAATCAGGAAATTGTATACAGATGGCAGGCTGTTACTGGCGTACTCATCTGCCTTGGATGGATTCTCTCCCTTGCAGGTGATGTTTTTGCAGCGACAGTACCTAGATATGCAAAGATGATTCTTACAAGCTTCAAGAAGGACATTGATCCTCAGGCGCTTGCAACAAGAAGCCTTTCTAAGGTTAAGGAAGCTGCTGGTAACATGGCAAAAAGAAAGGCTGTCAGAAGCTGGAGAAACATAAAGACCTGGTTCAACGATCTCATTGATCCGTGAGTCAGGCCGGTTTTATGGAAATTATCTTATCGACAACCGATATAAAATAATAGTATAATGGTAGCATTATGGGAAAGGTAATCACACTCGTCAATCAGAAAGGTGGTGTCGGAAAGACAACATCAGCAATCAATATTGGTGCTTACATTGCGGAAGCAGGTAAAAAAGTTCTTCTCGTTGACTTCGATAGCCAGGGAAACATGTCTTCGGGCGTTGGCGTAAACAAGAAAAAGCCTACTGTTTATGAACTTATGGCAGGACAGGCTTCCTGTGATGAAGCAATCAAGCATACATCCTTGTCTAATCTTGATGTAATCAGTGCGTCAATTGATCTTTCTGCAGCAGCAATCGAACTTGTTGAACTTGAGAACCGCGAATTCTACCTTAAGAATGCAATTGCACCGGTTCGCGACAAGTACGACTACATCATAATCGACTGTCCTCCATCCCTTGGCCTTTTGACTCTCAATGGCCTTGCCGCTGCCGATGAAGTTCTTGTTCCTATGCAGTGTGAATATTTTGCCCTTGAAGGTCTTACTCTCCTTTTGCAGACTGTAAAACAGGTTCAGAATTCTATTAACAAGGATCTTAAGATCGGCGGCATTTTCTTTACAATGTATGACAGCCGTACAAAACTTGCAGAGCAGGTTGTAAAGGAAGTAATCTCATATTTCAAGGATTATGTATTCAATACGATGATTCCAAGGAACATCAGGCTTTCCGAAGCACCTTCCCATGGTGAACCAATTTGTCTCTATGACCCGGCTTGTATCGGTGCAAAGAGCTATAAGAAACTTGCAGAAGAGGTAATCAGCCGTGGCTAAGCATCAGGGACTTGGAAGAGGCCTAGGGGCTTTAATGCAGGGTGCAGAGGATGACTATTCATCTGTAAACAATTCTCAGGTAGAACAGGAAAATACTGGAGTTCAGATAAAGGGGACAGTCCCTGCTGCTCCTAAGGCAAATCTTCCTGCAGGAATTACAGCTGACGAGAACGGAACCTTGTGGTGTGATCCAAAACTCCTCAAGCCTAATCCATATCAGCCTCGAACTCATTTTGACGAAGATTATATTTCTGAACTTTCTGAATCCATCCGCCAGATTGGAGTTCTTCAGCCTGTTACGATTGAAGATGCCAAGGACGGAACTTTCTACATCATTTCCGGTGAATGCCGTACCCGTGCTTCCCTTAAGGCCGGTGTTGAAAAGATACCTGTTCAGCTCAAGAAATATTCTGACGAAAAGAAACTTGTTGTAGCCCTCATCGAAAACATTCAGCGTTCGGACCTTAATCCTGTGGAAGAAGCACAGGCTTACTATAAGCTTATGGAACTTGCAAACCTCAACCAGGATCAGGTTGCAGAAAGGGTGGGTAAGAACAGGTCTACTGTTGCCAACTGCCTTCGCCTCCTTAAGCTCCCTGAAGACATTCAGAAGGCTCTTGTTGAAGAAAAGATCACTTCAGGACATGCCCGTGCAATTTTGAGCCTTGATAACGACACCGACATGAGGATCCTCTACGGAAGGATTCAGGGGCAGGGGCTCAATGTTCGTCAGGCAGAAGCCATGGCAAAGGAAATGAAGGATGGTCCTTCCGCAGTTAATCCGGGTGCCTCGAAGCCTGCAGTGGACAACCGCGATCCTAACCTTATTGCCATTGAAAACAAGATTGTTGAGCGGCTGGGTACTAAGGTTCAGATCAAGGGGGACCTTACAAAGGGTTCCATCACCATCAATTATTTCACGGGCGATGATCTGGACAGGATCTTCAAACTGGTTGCCCCAGGTGCAAAACTCTAGTCATATTTCAGGATGCCATGCGGTTAAGCATGGCATTTTTTTTATTTCTTCAGCCATCTGTTGCTCAGGAAATAAATCCAGAAGGCAAGGGAAGTGACTGTCCATGTAAGGGGATAGCTGAAAAGAACCATTTTAACGGTTTGGTTGGTTGGCACTGCAATGAAAAGCCAAAGCAATCTAAGGGCGCAGATTCCAAAAACCGTAATCAGTGTTGGCGCAAGGCTTTTACCGGCTCCCCTTACTGTTCCACTCAACACTTCGATTGAAATGTAGGTAAAGTAAAATGGAGCAAGGAACCTTACCATTTCTATTCCCCTTGCAAGAACTTCCCTGTCATTTGTAAACAGAAGGTAAATCTTTTCTGACCAGTTCATGAAGGCGAATACTATTACTGCGGTTGCAAGCAGGGACAGACCCAGTGTTATCCAGGTTGCCTTTTTTATCCTTCCGTATTGCTCCGCACCAAAATTCTGGCCGCTGAAAGTTGTCAGTGCTATCCCAAATGTAGAGGTTGTCATCCAGAAAATGACATCTATTTTTCCGTAGATTGCCCATCCTGCAATTGCGTCAGTTCCAAAGTAATTTATGTTCGTCTGTATTATGAGGTTGCTGATGACATACAGGGATCCCTGTAATCCTGCAGGGACTCCAATCCTAAGTATTTTTGAAACTATTGAACGGTCTATCCTGATTTTCAAAAGGCTGAAGTTAAAATCCCCTTTCCTTTTGTGAAGGATGTGAAGGGAAATTACGGCCGACTCTATCTGGCATAGAACGGTTGCAAGGGCAACTCCAGTTATTCCCGCATCAAGGAGGACCACAAATATGAGGTCAAGGAAAATGTTGGAAAAACAACCGATTATCAAAATGATTAGAGGGGTTTTTGAATCTCCCGTTCCGCGCAAAATTCCGGCACACATGTTGTATACAAACATTGGTATAAGACCGGAAAAGAAAATTGTAAGGTAGATTGCACTTGGTCCAATAACTGCTTCCGGACATTTTGTGACTGTAAGGATAGGGCGGGCAAAGAAAATCCCAAGGACTGTCATTGCAAGTCCGCCTGCTATGCTCATGAGGATCGATGTGCTGACTGTTTTTTCAAGTGTCGGGGAATCTTTTGCTCCGTAGGACTGGCTTATTATTACGCCGCCACCGTTTGTAATTCCGGAAAAAAATCCCACTATGAGCTGAACGAAAACAGCGGAACTTCCACCGACGGCTGCAAGCGCTTCCTTTCCTGCAAACTGTCCCACAACAATTGCATCAATGGTATTGTATAGCTGCTGGAAGAAAGTTCCTAAAAGGATAGGAAAGAAGAAATTGAGCAGGGCTTTTACTATGTTTCCCTGTGTTATGGAGTTCATGCTTCAATAGTAGTGAAGTGAATGAAAATAATCAATTTAAGCCGTACTTTAATTTTCCGGCATTTAAGCGGGCAGGTTAGAGCTCTTCCACTTCCTCAAGTTCTTCTTTATGTTCCTCAAGATGCCTTACTTCCGGAAGGACTTTTATGAGGCAGTCAACAACATCAGGGTCGAACATCTTTCCGCTTTCCTCAGTAATTATGGACATTGCCTTTTCAAGAGAGAAAGATTCCTTGTAATGGCGCTTTGAAAGCAATGCGTCAAGAACATCTGCCACCGACATGATTCTTGCACAAAGAGGAATTGCCTCTCCTTCTATGCCGCGGGGATATCCTGTTCCGTCATATCTTTCGTGATGGTATAGAGCCATCATTTCGGAATACATGAGGAGTTCGTCATCCACAATGTCATTGAGGTAGCTTCCAATCATGTTGTAGCCGATTTCAGAGTGGGTCTTCATTACGGTGTATTCATCTTCCGTGAGGCGACCAGGCTTCTTAAGGATGTTGTCTGGAATCTGGATTTTTCCAATGTCATGCAATGGCGCTGCTTCTATGATTGTGTTTATAACATCCCTTGTAAGGATGCTCTTGTATTTGTCCATTTTCGCAAGTTCTTTTGAAATGAGCTCAACATATCTGCTGGTCCTTTCAATGTGTTCGCCGGTGAATTTGTCGCGGCATTCAACAATGTTTGCAAAAGTCTGAAGTTCCTTTGACTGCATGATTCTGATTCTTTCAGTTCTTTCCTGAAGTTCAAGGACAGTCTGCCTGAGAATTCCGGTGATGGAGGTGCATGCCAGGATAAGGATTACATATTCGATGGTGAAGCCTGCAAGGTGTGGAATGAAATAATCCATTGGCTCGTCAGTGGTCATGTCAAGAAGGTACATGCCCTGGGATTTCATAAAAAGAGAAAACACCATCCCGATGTAGCCTGCGGTGGAAGATATGATGGTGTATCTTTTGGAAAGGTACATGCAGCTGAAAAGGGTTGCGATGGCGTATGAAATGTTTACTCCGATGGCGCTGTTGGTTCCCATGAACGAAATGATTGTGACTACGCCAAAGAGTCCAGTGTACATGGTGATGGTTCTGTTGATTTTCAGCCTGCAGAAAAGAAACATGGTGATTGAAAAGAATATGATCAGCGCCCAGGTGATGAGGCTGAATTTATAGGACATGTTGAAAAAATCTTAGTAGTGGGCAACTATGAAATTAAAGCAAACGAAATTTGAATAAAGAAAAATCTGAGCTATAAGCCTGTTAGCTCTGTCCGTCGTTCTGTTTTGAAACTCTTCTTCGATCTCTATGGTTTCCATATTAAATATTATAACATTTATTGAAAAAAAATCTAAGAAATGTGCACTTTTTGATATTTGCAGGGTTATTAAATATGCAGGAGGTTTGTATGAGGAATGTTATTCTCAAAACGGTTCTGCCCGCTGCAGTTCTTCTGCTTGCAGTAATATTTGCAGTATGTCCCCTGGGGTGCAAGGCTTCCCTTGATGAAATCGATGTCCTTGAGGGGGATTTTTCTGTTCCGCATGTTGAAAATTTTACTGTGGTTGGAAGCAGATCCGTCAAGATGGATTTTACAAAAAAAGTCCGCGTGGAAAATGCCAGTGCCTATGAAAGTGACGAGGAAAGTTTTTTCTGTGGCGTAAAGACTGAGTATTCGGATGACGGGAAAAGCGTTTGTTTTGAACTTTCGCGAAACACGGTCATCGGGAAAAAGTATGCCCTGGAAGGAATGATAATCGATGAGCACGGCAACAGCCTGACATTCACCATGGGGTTCAGGGGGTACAATGAAAACCCTGCAAGGGTAATTCTTTCGGAAGTTCGCAATGCCTATGGAACTGCTTCCGTAAAGGATGATTCCGGAACATCCCAGAAAGTTCACAGAAGCGAATATGCCGAACTTTATGTCCTTAAGGGAGGCAACCTTTGCGGAATAGAAGTTTGCAGTGCTGCAGACGGGGACGACAGGAAATTCACTTTGCCGTCGGTTGAGGTGAATGCCGGGGAATATGTAACGGTCCACATGAGGACTGTTGATGCAGATGAATATGACGGTGAAGGGATGATTAGCGAACTTGGCGACGACCTGACTCTTTCAACCCATGAAGATTCCTGCAGTACTGCAAGGGACCTGTGGTCTGAAAATACAAAATCCTGTTTCGCCGACAGCGACATAGTCTACCTGAAGGATTCCTACAGCGGTAAAATTCTTGACGCCCTTGTGTATGCAAAAAGCACTGTCGTTTTCTGGAAGGATGCCTTCAACGACATTGTCAATGCTGTCGAGGCTAGCGGGGTGTGGGGAAGCGAAGTGTTTCCTCAGAACGGGGTTTCAAGCGATTACATTACCACTAGTGCTGCCACAAGAAGTTTCTCAAGGCAAAATGTTGAAGAATGCGCTGTTGCCTTTGAAAATGGAAATCCGTTGAAAAATGGAAAAGAGGTGTGGATGATTACCGCCAACAGCGGTGCCGGCAAGAATCAGGTTGCAGGCATTACGCCAGGGTACAGGAACAGCAGCAACGAATATAAAAAATGAATGATCCTATTTGAAGTCAGGAATTTCCTTTTTCTTTGTGTATTTGTAGTCATATAGATGGGTCGATGCAATCTTTCCGTCTATGCGGTCGTTTTCTTTTTGCAGCTGGGACTTGATCATTTCCTTGAAAACATTCATCAATGGTTCAGGGTCTGCAGATGTGTTTGCAATTCCGGATGCCTGAAGTTCCTTGATGAGGTAATAGCAGGTTTCGATTGTTGAAACGCAGTATTCCGCAGGTTCGTGCTTGAAGGTGAATATGCTTTTGTACTGCCCCGTAAAAGAAAATTTAGGAAGGCTGTTGATGTTCATGCTGTAGCGGATCATCTTTTTTGAGCAGAACCAGGTTGAGTCGACGATGAAGGCAAGGAGTGTCCTTCCGTTGAGCGTTTCCTTGAGACCTTCTTTCCCTGCTGTCCATGCCTCGTCGGAAGGGTATAGGAGAACAGGATAATACTTTGGATCGTTTATGAGCTGGTTGATTCTTTCGTTGTTGGTAAAATCTATGCCTACAATGATTTCGCTTTCCGGAAGGCACAGCGATGCAAGCCTACCGGTTCCGGTCTTCTGCTTCCTTGCTTCCTTCGGGTGCATGAGGAAAACGAATTTTATGCCGCTGTCCACTGGAGCCGTATACTTGCAGTAGCACGATTCCATTGGGCGGTGGCATTTCCAGCACACTTCACGGTGCTTTACAGGTTCTTCTGGATTCTGCTGTCCGCGCATTACACTTCAACCTGGATTCTTGCACCTGCCGATGCAGTCTTTGTATATACGGAACTTACATTGCGGTAAGGATTCTTGAAGTCTGCAATCTGCTGTCTCAGTGACGACATGTGGGACTTGAGGAGAGTCCTGTTCTTTTCATTCTGAGCAAGAACCTGTGTCTGAAGTTTTGTAAGGTCAGACTGGATTCTTGAAATTGGAACGGCATCTGCCGGATTGTATGTGGCTGCTTTTGTCTTGTTGTATAGGGCTTCCATAGGAACGATGACCTTCTGAAGTGAAGTTATGTTAGCCACGATTTCTGTTTCAAGTTCGCTGTGGGCAAGCAAGGCTTCTGCATCTTCTTCGGAAATCTTGCTTTCCTGTGCTTCAAGAACCTTAAGGTATTCCTGGAACTTTGTCCTCTGCTGTTCAAGCAAAGTGCGGAATCTTTTAAGGATGAGGATTCTTTCGTCAATTTCAGACTGTGTAAGTTTCTGGTCCATTTTCTATTCCTCCGTTACTGGTGGTTTTAGCCCTGGATGCTGAAAGAAGGGCTTGTGTTAGGCGTCTGGGTAGAAGTGTTTGCAGTGCTGTTTGATGCCGTGATCCAGGATTCATGAAGCTGTGAAAGCATGTTGTGTACGAAATCAAGCTTGTCCTTCTTGTGGTCCATTGTTGCTTCAAGAAGCGTCTTGTTGAAGTACACATAGAGGGACATGAGGTTCTTTGCGATTTCCCCGCCTTTATCCATATCAAGGGTGATTTGGAGTTCGCTGATGATGTCCATTACCTTCTGGATATAGTTTCCGTAGGCCTCGATGTTGCCTGCCTGAATCTTTCCCATAGGGTCAATGAGGGCGATTGCTTTTTCAAGGTTAACTACTGCACCTTCGTATAGCATAACGACAAGTTTTCCCTGACTTGCTGTCTTTACGCCTACTTCGCGATATGTATTGTATCCGCCATATGGATTTGCACCGTATGCCATATATCCTCCTAAAAACTGTGGCAAAATGCTGCCGAAAGATGCAGAAATTGCTGCCATTCTATTATCGGAATGAAGAAAATCCCTTTTTAGAGGAATTTTTCTAAAATACAATATAGGAACAAAGTTTCCTTTCGGAAAGCCCTGTGGAAGGGAATTACAATGGTTTCCAGGGCTGCGATATTTTACTTTTTTTGGTGAATTCATTAAAATGTCTTCTATTATGAAAGCATCTCAAATTTCTTTTAGAACATTACGCGAAGCCCCAGCAGAGGCTCAGATTTCAAGTCATCAGCTTATGATGAGAGCTGATCTTATCCGCAAACTTGGTAACGGTCTTTATACATACATGCCGCTTGGACTCAAGGCATACCGCAAGGTTGAAAACATTGTAAAGGAAGAATGGAACAACATCGGTGCACAGGAATTCAAGCCTACAGTTATCGTTCCGGGTGAAATCTGGAAGGAAAGCGGCCGCTGGGACACAATGGGTCCACAGATGCTTAAGGCAAAGAACCGCGGTGAACAGGACATGGTTGTTTCACCAACAGCAGAAGAAGCCTACACGGCAATCATGCGCCAGGGACTTACTTCATACAAGCAGCTCCCAATCAACGCATACCAGATCAATACAAAGTACCGCGATGAAATCCGTCCTCGCTACGGTGTAATGCGCGGCCGTGAATTCAACATGGCAGAC
>JAUNCR010000074.1:0-2502 GCA_030526505.1 Spirochaetales bacterium | reverse complement strand
CGGATATTCCCTCCATGCAGACGATGAATCTTTGGATGCAACATACCAGGATTATGCAAAGGCATATCACAGAATCTTCAAGCGCCTTGGTCTTAAGATCATTCCTGTAAAGGCTGACACAGGGGCAATGGGTGGTTCAGGTTCTGAAGAATTCATGGTTGAATCTCCAATCGGCGACGATACACTCATCCTCTGCGACTGCGGTTACGCAGCAAACGTTGAGAAGGCAGCATGTAAGGAAGACACTCCTGAAATGACAAAGACAGATGCTGCAATCGAAGAAGTTGCAACCCCAAATGTTTTCTCCATCGAAGACATGGAAAAGTTCTTCGGCACATCTTCAAAGAACTTCATCAAGGCTCTTGTTTACCGCGTAATCAATAATTCCCTTGATCTTTCAAAGGCTCCTCACTGCGAAAACCTTAAGGTTGTTAAGGAAGACAAGTTCACATTCTATCCTGTTTCTTATGCTTGTGTTCTTATCCGCGGTGACCTTGAAGTGAACGAAGCAAAACTTGCTGGCCTCCTCAAGGCTTCTGAAGTTGTTCTTGCAGACGATGAAGAAATCATGATGATCGCAGGTGCTCCACACGGATTCGTTGGTCCAGTTAATGTAAAGTGTCCTATCATCCAGGACCTTAGCGTAAACAACATGCACGATGCTTTTGCTGGTGCCGGAAAAGAAGGCTTCCACATCAAGCACGTGGAACCAGGACGCGACTACACAGCATACCTCAACGCAGATGTCCGCACAGTTAAGGAAGGGGATACATGTCCTCTCTGTGGCGGCAAGTTCCATACTTCAAAGGGTAACGAACTTGGACACATCTTCAAGCTTGGAAAGAAATACACAGAAAGCATGGGCGTAACTTACCTTGACAAGAACGGCAAGGCAGCTGTTCCAACAATGGGATGCTACGGAATCGGTGTTGACCGTGTTCTTGCTTCAATCATCGAATGCTTCCACGACGACAACGGAATCATGTGGCCAATGTCAGTTGCACCATATACAGTTGCTATCGTACCAATCAAGTACAAGGATGCAATGAAGGATGCTGCAGACAAGCTTTATGCTGACCTTAAGGCTGCCGGAGTTGAAGTTGTTCTTGATGACCGCGACGAACGCCCGGGTGTTAAGTTTGCCGATGCAGACCTCATCGGATATCCTGTTCGCGTTACAGTAGGCGATAAGAACCTTCCAAATGTTGAAATCAAAATGCGTAACCAGGCAGATCCTGTACTTGTTCCATTAGAAGAAGCAGGTTCAAAGATTGCCGGAATGGTTAAGGCAGAACTCGATAAGCTTAACGGCTAGAAATACGGAGGCGGCATTATGAAAAAAGTAATCAGGAAAATCGTTATCTCTGCAGCAGCACTGTTTTTTGCAACTGCCGCCTCTCATGCTCTCCCTTGCGTTACACAGTACATTCCCGACAGCTCAGGAGAGTATGTTTACTATGAAGACAAAAGTTTCAAGACTGAAACTCTTGTCGGATTCCTTTATTTCAATGATACCACCTATGCCGCAAGAATCTATTCTCCTGCCAATGCAAAAGCAAAAACCGTGGAGAAGGACATTACTCTCTATGTGAATGTCGATCCTTCTAAAGCGGGTTTTGCCATGACCGGTGAAAAAATTGTTGGCACTGTGGAAGGCAATTCCGACATGGTAAACTACCTTCATGACATGCTCTATGAATTTTCAAAGAGAAGGCAGAAGGAAACTTTGGAATCGGCAGAACCTAAGGTTGTGTCCGATGACTTCAATCAGTTTGGTGGTTCAGTAAAGATCAGGTATAATTCCCTTGTTCCCCTGTTCAATATCGAAGACATTTGCGGGGCCGACGGAAATCCCATATTCCAGATTCAGACAACAGGCCTTCTTGCCGATTCCTCCGATTCAAGCTTTACGGAATACAAGGGGGCAAATGGGCTTCCCAAAGACAAGAAAAGGGTTTTCAAGAAGGATAAGAAGGCTGATGTAGTTGAAGTCAATGGCGGTTCCCAGAAGATTACTCTTGATACCCAGTGGCAGCAGTCAATGCAGAACCTATGGCTTCTTGGTGACTATGCACTTCTTTCAATAAATGAAATGGGAGTTCCTTCCGATATAAGTACTGAAAAGGCCCTGGACATCCTTACAAGAAGGTTTTCAAACAGCACCACCCATTCCTATTCCATCAGGCAGCAGTCGAAGATTACCAGGGAGACCGGCAAGGTTTCTGTAATGAATGTTTTCTTTCAGCCGGAAACTGAAAATGTAACCAGGGATTTTAAAATCATTGCTAAAACCAAGAAGGGAAATTTTGCAATGCTTACTTGCACTGTTTTTGACAGCGTGTATCAGAAGCACAGGGTGTACTTTGATTCAATCCTTAAATCCTATTCGGTGGAATAAAATACCGTCAGTTACATCTGGATTTCCCTCATAAAAAAAGGCTTTGGAATTGAAGTGCACCCCAATTATTGGACACTTTAACTAGGCTGATTTTAAGGACTGAT